>NZ_NOIO01000009.1:0-214500 GCF_014596605.1 Pseudomonas sp. PSB11 | reverse complement strand
TCGAATTGCTGCTCGGATGCCTGGGCGCCGACCATGGTGTCGGTGTCCAGCGGGTCGCCACGTTTGATCGACAGGACTTTTTTCATCACCTCTTTCATGAAGTCGTCGTAGATCGACTCCTGTACCAGGGCGCGGGAAGGGCAGGTGCAGACTTCGCCCTGGTTGAAGAACGCCAGCACCAGGCCTTCGGCAGCCTTCTCGATGAAGGATGGTTCGGCCTGCATGATGTCTTCGAAGAAGATGTTCGGTGACTTGCCACCCAGCTCCACGGTGCTCGGAATGATGTTCTCGGCCGCGCATTTCATGATGTGCGAACCGACCGGGGTCGAGCCGGTGAAGGCGATCTTGGCGATGCGCTTACTGGTGGCCAGGGCTTCGCCGGCTTCTTTGCCGAAGCCCTGCACGATGTTCAGCACGCCCGGTGGCAGCAGGTCGCCGATCAGCTCGACCAGCACGGTGATGCCCAGCGGGGTCTGCTCGGCAGGCTTGAGCACCACGCAGTTACCGGCGGCCAGGGCCGGAGCGAGTTTCCAGGCGGCCATCAGGATCGGGAAGTTCCACGGGATGATCTGCCCGACCACGCCCAGGGGTTCATGGATGTGATAGGCCACGGTGTTGCCGTCGATTTCGGCAGCGCTGCCTTCCTGGGCGCGGATGCAACCGGCGAAATAGCGGAAATGGTCGGCGGCCAGCGGGATGTCAGCGTTGAGGGTTTCGCGCACGGCCTTGCCGTTGTCCCAGGATTCGGTGATTGCCAACAGTTCCAGGTTCTGTTCGATACGGTCGGCGATTTTCAGCAGCACCAGCGAACGCGCCTGGGCGGACGTGGCGCCCCAGGCATCGGCGGCCGCGTGGGCAGCGTCCAGGGCTTTGTCGATGTCTTCAGCCGTGGAGCGCGGGAATTCGGCAATCGGTTGGCCATTCACTGGCGAGGTATTGGTGAAGTACTGACCTTTGACAGGCGCGACGAACTCGCCGCCGATGTAATTTCCATATTTGCTCTTGAACGAAACGATAGCGCCTTCAGTACCGGGGTGAGCGTAACGCATGATGGTTTCTCCTTGGGTTCTTGTGCTTATAAGGAAGAGGCGCGTGTGCGCTTGCTTTAAGCGTAGAGCAAAGGTCGGGCCACTGCCTTGCAGGTCAGGTAAATCAAGGCCTTGCGCGATTTTTGTCGGACGGGCGGGAGGCGCCTGTGACGCTTTCGGTACGGTCCCTGTGACACTTTGTACCGGTTCTGGCGCAGCCTGTGACTGAGTGGTCTCGCCAGCATTGCAATGCGGCCTGGGCTGGAGGATGCTCAGACGCTGCATCACCTCTGTAGGAGCTGCCGCAGGCTGCGATCTTTTGATTTTGTTTTTAAGATCAAGATCAAAAGATCGCAGCCTGCGGCAGCTCCTACAGGGAACGTGAACCTTTCGGGGGGAGAATAATAAGAAATGCACGACAACCATTTGAGTCGCCATGCCCAGCAGGTATTGACCGTCACCCAGGGCAAGGCCCACCTGCAGGGGCCTGGTAGCGACCCGTCGATCGCCCGTTCCTGGCTGCGCTGCCTTGAGGACTACCACCTCGACCCAGCCTTGAATATGGCGCCGACGGTGCTGGAACATGGCCGCGTACTGGAAAGTCGCGAACGCTTGCAGCAAGTGCTGCACATCGCCGGCAATGAAATGACCAGCCTGCATCAGCAGCTCTCTGGTGCCGGCCATGCCGTGCTGTTGACCGATGCTCGCGGCGTGATCCTCAATTGCGTGACGGCGCCGGCCGAACGCAAGATTTTCGAGCGCGCCGGCCTCTGGCTGGGTGCAGACTGGAGCGAAGCCTGTGAAGGCACCAACGGCATCGGCACCTGCCTGGTGGAACGCCAGTCGCTGACCATTCATCAGGATGAACATTTTCGCGGGCGGCATACCGGCCTGACCTGCTCGGCCAGCCCGGTATTCGATCCGCACGGCGAGCTGCTGGCCGTACTCGACGTGTCTTCTGCCCGGCACGAGGTATCGCGGCAAAGTCAGTTCCATACCATGGCTTTGGTCAATCTGTCGGCGAAGATGATCGAGAGCTGCTATTTCCTGCGTTGTTTCGATAATCAATGGCTGCTGCGTTTTCATCTGCAGGCCGAGTCCGTCGGCTTGTTCAGCGAAGGGCTGCTGGCGTTTGACGGCGAAGGGCGGATCTGCGCGGTCAATCAGAGCGCACTGAACCTGCTGGGGCATATCCGTGGCGGTTTGCTGGGCAAGCCGGTGGAGGCATTTTTCGACTGCTCGCTGGACGAATTACTCGGCCGCGCGAGCGTCAATGCCAGCGCGAGCTGGCCGCTGCGTACCCGGGACGGGCGCCATCTGTTCGCCGTGTTACGTGGGCAATCGCGAAAAGTCCCGGTACCGTTGGTGCCAGGTCCGGTGGTTGAAGAGCGCCCGAACCTGTCGGGTATCTGCCTGGGTGACCCGGCCTTGCAGGCGGATTTTCGCAAGGCCCTGCGCGTATACGAACGGGACGTGCCATTGCTGATCAACGGCGAAACCGGTTCGGGCAAGGAAGCCTTTGCCAAGGCTGTGCACCATGCCAGCCAGCGCGCGGAAAAAGCCTTCGTCGCCCTCAACTGTGCGGCCATCCCCGAAAGCCTGATCGAGAGCGAGCTGTTCGGTTACCGCGGCGGCAGCTTCACCGGCGCGCGCAAGGAGGGCATGCGCGGCAAGCTGCAGCAGGCCGATGGCGGGACCTTGTTCCTCGATGAAATCGGCGACATGCCCCTGGCCTTGCAGACCCGTTTGTTGCGCGTGCTGGAAGATCGGCAAGTGGTGCCGATCGGTGGCGAGCCGGAATCGGTCAATGTGCGGATCATCAGTGCCACACACCGCAATCTGTTGGAGAGGGTGCAGGACGGCAGTTTTCGCGAGGATCTGTATTACCGCCTCAATGGCTTGGAGGTCGCGTTACCAGCGTTGCGCGAGCGCAGTGATAAATCGCAGTTGCTCGACTACTTGCTGGCCGAAGAGACGCGCGGAGAAACCGTATCGATCGACGGGCCGGCGCGTGAGGCGTTGTTGGGATTTGCCTGGCCGGGCAATGTGCGGCAGATGCGCAATGTGTTGCGTACGCTGGCGGCGTTGTGTGACGGCGGTCGAATCGCGCTGGAGGATCTGCCGGCGATGATTCGTCAGGTGCGGCAAGTGGTCATGCCGAAAATTGAACAGCCCTGCGAGCATCCACTGGAAGATGCCGAGCGCCTGGCGCTGTTGAATGCGCTGGAGCATACGCGCTGGCATATGACGAATACGGCTGAACAGCTTGGGGTCAGTCGCAATACCCTGTACCGAAAATTGCGCAAGCACGGCATCGCCCGGTAATCCGCTGCGTGTCCATTCGCGAGCAGGCTCGCTCCCACAGGATGTTGGGTTGAACCCACAATTCGGGGGCTGACCCAGATCTACCGTGGGAGCGAGCCTGCTCGCGAATGGCGTCATTGAGGACGAAACAAAGGTGCGAATTTTTCCCCCCTAAGCTAACCTGCGGCCATGTTTTACGAGGTCGACTATGCACATTCATATTCTGGGTATCTGCGGCACTTTCATGGGTTCGATGGCAGTCCTGGCCAAAGAGCTCGGCCATCACGTGACCGGCTCCGATGCCAACGTCTACCCGCCAATGAGCACTCAGCTCGAGGCACAGGGTATCGAGTTGACCCAGGGCTACGACCCGGCGCAGCTGGACCCGGCGCCTGACCTGGTGGTCATCGGCAACGCCATGTCGCGAGGCAACCCGGCGGTCGAGTACGTGCTGAACAAAGGCCTGCCCTATGTCTCCGGTCCGCAATGGCTGGCCGACCACGTGCTGCAAGGTCGCTGGGTACTGGCGGTAGCCGGTACGCATGGCAAGACCACCACCAGCAGCATGCTCGCCTGGGTGCTGGAGCACGCAGGCATGAGCCCGGGTTTCCTGATCGGCGGTGTACCGCAAAACTTCTCGGTGTCGGCGCGCCTGGGCGACACGCCGTTTTTCGTGATCGAAGCCGATGAATACGACAGCGCGTTCTTCGACAAGCGCTCCAAGTTCGTTCACTACCGTCCGCGCACGGCCATCCTGAACAACCTGGAGTTCGACCACGCCGATATCTTCCCGGATCTGCCGGCGATCGAGCGCCAGTTCCATCATCTGGTGCGGACCATCCCGAGCGAAGGCCTGGTGATTCATCCGACCACCGAGCCGGCCTTGCTGCGCGTCATCGAGATGGGTTGCTGGACCCCGGTGCAAACCACCGGTGCGGGCGGGCAATGGCAGGTCAAGCTGCTCAGCGACGATGGCTCGCAGTTCGAAGTGATGTTCGAAGGCGTCGCTCAAGGCGTGGTCGAGTGGGACATGACTGGCCAGCACAACGTGGCCAACGCATTGGCCACGTTGGCCGCGGCGCGCCATGTTGGCGTGGCGCCGGCCCTGGGCATTGCCGCCTTGAGCGCGTTCAAGAGCGTGAAGCGACGGATGGAAAAAGTCGCCGAGGTGCGTGGCATCACCATCTATGACGACTTCGCCCACCACCCGACGGCCATTGCCACCACGCTCGACGGCCTGCGCAAGCGCATTGGCGATGCGCCGTTGATTGCGATCATCGAACCGCGCTCCAACTCCATGAAGCTTGGCGCGCACCGTGACGGTTTGCCGGAGAGCGTCGTCGATGCCGACCAGGTGATCTGGTATGCACCGGCCAATCTCGGCTGGGATCTGGCAGGCACCGCCGCACTGTGCACGGTACCGTCGATAGTCAGCAACTCGCTGGAAGGTATCATTGAACGGGTCAAGAGCCAGGCCCAGCCAGGCACCCACGTGGTGATCATGAGCAACGGCGGCTTCGGCGGCCTGCACGGCAAGCTGGCCGAGGCGCTCAAATGAGCAACGGTCCCGATCGCATCACGCTGGCGATGACCGGCGCTTCCGGCGCCCAGTACGGCTTGCGCCTGCTCGATTGCCTGGTGCGCGAAGACCGCGAAGTGCACTTCCTGATTTCCAAGGCCGCGCAACTGGTGATGGCTACCGAAACCGACGTCACGTTGCCGCCCAAGCCACAGGCGATGCAAGCCTTCCTTACCGAGTACACCGGTGCCGCCGCCGGGCAGATTCGGGTCTACGGCAAGGAAGACTGGATGTCGCCGGTGGCCTCGGGCTCCGGCGCGCCGGCGGCAATGGTGGTAGTGCCATGCTCTACCGGGACGCTGTCGGCCATCGCGACGGGAGCCTGCAACAACCTGATCGAGCGTGCCGCCGATGTGACGCTCAAGGAGCGCCGCCAGTTGATCCTGGTGCCGCGTGAAGCGCCATATTCAAGCATTCACCTGGAGCACATGCTCAAGCTGTCGAACATGGGGGTGACGATTTTGCCGGCATCGCCGGGTTTCTATCATCAGCCACAAACCATCGACGACCTGATCGATTTCGTCGTGGCGCGGATCCTCAATCTGCTGAGCATTCCCCAGGACATGCTGCCACGGTGGGGTGAATATCATCTGAGCAGCGATGAATAAGCTGCTGGTGATTGTGCTGGCGCTACAGCTGGCGGGATGTGCCACGGCGCGTACGCTGGATGCTGCCAAGCCGGGAGCGCCAGTGGTCTACTCCGGGACGCGGCTGGATTGGTATGCGCTCAATGGCGGCTGCTGCGCGATGGACCGTTTTGGTGCCGAGGCACCGAGCTATCCGGGTGTAGATCTGCCGGCCAGCGCGTTGCTGGACACGCTGTTGCTGCCGTTGTCGTTGCTGACGGTGATCGGGGTGAGTTTCCAGGCAACCGGCGGGTTGTAAAGACAAAAGATCGCCGCCCTGTAGTTGCTACCGAAGGCTGCGATCTTTTGATCTATTTCCCCAACTTCCTCAACTCATCCGACTCGACAATCCGCACCCCATCCTGCTCCTCCAGAGCGAGGCGCCACATCGCGCGGGCCAGTTGGCAGGCTTCTATGCCTCGGTATTTGCCGGGAATCAGTTTCGACAAAGGCCCGGCGAACTGCTCGCCCAGGCGTGGTTCAGTGCGTTCGCCCAGCAGCAACGATGGACGGCAGATGGTCAACTGTGGCCAATTCTGCGCGCGCAATGCATGTTCCATCTCGCCTTTGACCCGGTTGTAGAAAATCGAGGATCTGCGATCGGCTCCCAGGGCGCTGATAACGATCAGGTGCCGGGCACCCATCTCCCGAGCACGTTTGGCGAAAGCCACCACCATGTCCAGGTCCACCGCGCGAAACGCCTCCTCCGAGCCGGCCTGTTTGATGGTAGTGCCCAGGCAGCAGTAGGCGATGTCAACGCGGCCGTTCAATTGCGGCAGAAACTCAGAAGGATCGCCCACCGGATTTTCCAAGTGGGGATGCTCGGCCAGTGGCCGGCGTGAAGGGGCCAATACTCGCGATATCGTTGGCTCGTTGAGCAAGCGATCAAGTAAGTGTTCACCGGTTAATCCGGTGGCTCCGGCAAGCAACACGTGCTGAGGCGTCAAGTACATAGTGTTTCTCCCTTGATACTGTTCAGCTTAGTTGTTCTTTGCATCCTTGTTGTCAATGGAAACACTTTGCAGGGCTTTTCTTGCCTGCTGCCTGCGTAACAGTTGCCAGTGCGAGAGCACGGTTTTAGGCGCCCAGATCTGCGGTTCGGAGGCTTCGAAATTGTCCGCCAGCTCGCGCTCGGCAACGGTGGCCTTGGCCAGTTTGAAGGCTTGCTCCAGGTCATCGGTCTGGTTCAGTGCCCGGGCAAACAGGGCATCGCCGAAGTAGGTGAAGTTGGCTTCTTCGGAACAACCGAAAGACACGCGGTCAGCGCGCGAGGCGGTCATGATCAGGGTGCGTTCGTCTTTCAGGGCGGGGATGAAACCGCCGGAGTAGCAGGACGAAATCACGATGATCTTGTCGCGGTTTTTCAGTGGGGCCAGGACGGCGGCCAGCTCGTCGGCCGGCAGATCGGCCAGTTCCATGCGCGGCTGGTCGAGCACCAGTTCGTGCTCGCTGGTGCCGTGACTGGTCAGGTAGATGAAAATCAGGTCTTCCGGGCCACTGCGTTCGGCCAGCGTCACGGCGGAGCGCCTCAGGTTCTCGCGGGTTGCCATCGGCCGGTCGCCGAGGTGGTCGCGATGGTTCACCAGGCGGATTTGGCCATAGGCACCGAAACGGCTGGTGAGCATGTTCGCGACATAGTCCGATTCACGCAGGAAAACACTCTGCTTGCCATCGCCGCCAAGGGTCAGGGTGTACAGCTCCACCGCCGGGGTTGAGGCTGGAACGTTGGTAAACGCTTCTTCGAGCAAGCGTCCCTGGGCCAGCAGACCCAGCTCGAGGGTGTCTGGCAGTAATTTGCCTTCGGCGTCGCGCACGCGCTGGCCGTTGATCCAGGTGCCACTGAGTACGGCGCCGTCGGTGAGGACCAGGGTGCCGCGTCCGGAATAAGTGTCATTGTCGAATTGCCCGGTATAGAAACTACCGTCGGCCAGGTTCAAGCGACCTTGGCCGCTGAAGCGCCAGTCACTGAAGTGGCCGATGTAGTGGCTGCCGTCGGCGCCGATCAATTCGCCCTTGCCGTTGAGCGAGCCTTCCTTGAATTGACCCAGCCATACGTCGCCATCGGCATTTTCATAACGGCCCTTGCCGTGCAATTGGTTGTTTTTGAACCCGCCGACATACATGTCGCCTTCCGCACTGTTGAAGGTTCCGTTACCTTCCAGCTGGCCGTCGACGAAGTGTCCGGTGAATTGATTGCCGCTGCCGTCGCTGCGTTGGCCCTCACCGTTGGGCTTGCCGTGGGCGAATTGACCCTGATAGGCACTGCCATCTTCGAGTTCCAGGCGACCGAGCCCTGAAAATTGATCGGCCTTGAATTCGCCGCGGTAGAGCATGCCGTTTTCTTTGAGGGTGCCTTCGCCGTCGCGACGGCCAAGCTTGAAACCGCCGTTGTAGCTGCCGGCGTTGGTGGTCAGGGTTCCCTGGCCGTCAAACAAGCCTTGCTTGAACTGGCCGCGATAAACCTCGCCATTGCTGCCGTGCCACTCACCCTGGCCATGCCATTGGCCCTGGTCGAACTCGCCGGCATACCAGCTGCCGTTCGGGTAATCGATACGGCCCTGGCCCTGCAGCAATCCGTTGACCAGGTCTCCGCGATAGCGTCCGCCGTCCGGCAGGCGGGCGTCCGCGGGCAATAGCGATTCGCCGTCGCCGCAAGCGGTGAGCATCAGGGTCAAGGCGAGGAGTGCAAGTGGGCGCATAGCGGGTTCCGGGCAATTAGGCGACCGAGTATGCCGCAGCCATGTGTCCATATACAGCCGGTAGAAAAGCATCTGGTGCGAAACAGCGTGTGCTGCTTCGCACCGACAGGGCTTACACGAAGCAGAGTGACAGGGATTCGGCGACGTACGCCGGTTTGTCCATGCCTTCGATTTCCAGTGTGGCGATGGCCTTGAGCAGCAGTTGCCCGGGTTTTTTCTCGGTGACCTCGGACAGTTCGACCTTGAGGCGCACCTTCGAATCGACCTTGACCGGCTGAATGAAACGCACGCTATCCAGGCCGTAGTTGACCACCATCTTCAAGCCTTCGGGCATGACGAGGATGTCTTCCATCAATTTTGGAATCAGCGACAGTGAAAGGAAACCATGGGCGATGGTGCTGCCAAATGGCGTTTGCGCGGCTTTGGCCGGGTCGACATGGATGAACTGGAAGTCCCCTGTGGCTTCGGCGAACAGGTTGATGCGTTCCTGATCGATGGTGAGCCATTCGGAACATCCGAGTTCCTTGCCGACATAATCTTTGAGCTCTGCAACAGGTACAAAGGGCATTGAGACTCTCCTTGGGTTCATCGGTTTTATAGTTTTTAGGTGGGGGGATTTGACCTCCCGGATTACCACTTTAGATCACCATGGCAAAACGCCGCGGTCAACTGACCATGCTTATGGCGAATGCCGATCCATAGCGCAAGCGTGCTTATAATGCGTCGGCCAATGCGGGTGACGGATTTTGCGGGGGATCATTGATGTTGTTACGTGGCCTGACCTGGCTGGTGCTGTTCCAATTGCTCGGCACCGCGACCAACCATTTGTTTTTACCCTTCCTGCCGGGGCCGATTATCGGTCTGCTGCTGTTACTGATATTTCTGATCGGGCGTGGCCAGGTTGGCGAACCGTTGAACCTTGCCGCCAGCAGCCTGCTGCGCTACCTGCCGTTATTGCTGGTGCCGCCGGCCGTGGGGGTGATGGTGTACGCCGCTGACATCGCCGCCGATTTCTGGGCGATTGTCGGGGCGCTGGTGTTGTCATTGTTGCTGTCGATGGCGTTCGCAGGCGTCCTCATGCAGCGCATGGTCAAGCGCCATGTCCATCCTGAGGAAGGCCAATGATCCTTGACTGGCACGGCGCCTGGGCGTCAGTGATTCATCATCCGTTGTTTGGTATCGGCATCACGCTCGGTGCCTATCAGCTGGTACTGGCAGCGTTCGAGAAAACCCGCTGGATCTTTTTGCAGCCCGTGCTGGTCTCCATGTTGCTGGTGATCGGCGTGCTGGTGGGCTGCGGCCTGACCTACGCCGAGTACCGCAAGAGCACTGAGATCCTGAGTATTCTGCTCGGCCCCGCGACGGTCGCGTTGGCGGTGCCGCTTTACCTCAATCTACGGCGGATTCGACAGTTGTTCTGGCCGATATTTACTACGCTGGTGATAGGTGGTGTGGTCGCCACCTGCTTGGGAGTGCTGTTGGGCTGGTGGTTCGGGGCCGAACACATGATCCTGATGACCATGGCGCCGAAATCGGTAACATCGCCTATCGCCATGCTGGTGGCCGAGCAGATTGGTGGTGTCGCCGCGCTGGCGGCAGTGTTCGTCTTGATCACTGGAGTGATCGGGGCGATCTTCGGTCCGAGTCTGTTGACCCGGCTCGGTGTCCACAGTCCAGAGGCTCGCGGCATGGCACTGGGCATGACCGCCCACGCGGTGGGCACTGCGGTAGCGATGCAGGAAAGTGACGAATGCGGCGCCTTCGCGGCGCTGGCGATGAGTTTGATGGGCGTGGCCACGGCGGTATTCCTGCCGTTGGCGGTGTCGATGGTGGTGTAAGGAATATGTCTATGAGTCTGCCGCTTTTTCCGCTGAACACGGTGCTGTTTCCTGGTTGCATCCTCGACCTGCAGATCTTCGAGGCGCGTTACCTGGACATGATCGGTCGCTGCATGAAACAGGGCGGCGGCTTCGGCGTGGTGTGCATCCTTGAAGGAAGTGAAGTCGGTATCGCGCCGCATGGCTTTGCCATGGTCGGTTGTGAAGCGCGTATCACCGATTTTCAGCAGCAGGACAACGGCCTGCTGGGTATTCGGGTTGAGGGCGGGCGACGGTTCAAAGTGTTGTCCACCGAAGTCCAGCGCGACCAGTTGATCCTTGCCGAAGTCGAATGGCTGGAAGACGAGCCCGAGCAACCACTGCAGGACGAAGATGCCGACCTGGTGGCCTTGCTCAAGGCCCTGGCCGAACATCCAATGGTCGAAGCACTGAACATGGGCACCGAAGCGGCAGGGCAGCAATCACTGGCCAACCAGCTGGCGTACCTGCTGCCCTTCGCCGAAGTGGACAAGATCGACCTGTTGCAACTCGATGATCCGCAGCAGCGGCTGGATGCGATTCAGGCGTTGCTGGATGAGTTGCAGGGCGAGTTGTTTGCCTGAAGTTCGCTCAGGTCACTTGGACAAACCTGTAGGCGCGATCATGCTCGTTCCTACCCTAATACGCGTACCGCAGCATCGTATGTGGCAAATGCCTCAATACGAAGAACCCGAACAATGCCACCAGTGACGGCAGCACCAGCCACCAGACTTTTGGCGGCATGGCGTTCAGCGAGGTCTGGCGTTGGCTGAGCCACAGGCTCGCGGCGCAGACGCACGATGCCAGCATCGCTCCTGCCAGCACATCCGTCGGCCAGTGTGCGCCGAGGTAAACCCGCGACAGGGAAATTGCCAGCGCCGGCAGGCACGCCACCAATAGCCAGGTCAGGCGCATGCGCGGCGGTTGTCCGCGGCCGGCCAGTACGGCGAGGGTCAGGAACAGCGCAAATGACCCGGAGGCGTGGCCGCTGGGCATGCTGTAGCTGGTCAGCGGGTCGCTCAATACTTCCGGGCGCACGCGGGCAAAGAAGTGTTTGGTCAGGGTGTTGCCCATCGCGGTGCAAAGCAGGGTGGTGCCGGCGAAGATCAGCTGTCGCCATTGCCGCGTAATCAACAGCAGGACCACCAGCAAGGCGCTGAAGATCAGCATGTTGCGGAATTCGCCGATGAGGGTGAAGACCACCGCCACTTCATCGAGCATCGGGCTGCGGTGTTCCTGTACCAGGGTCATCACGCCCTGGTCGAGCGCATTCAGATGCGGATAGCCGATAAACAGGCCCGCCAGAATCAGCAAGCTCATGCCGGCAATGAACACCGTGGCCTTGCGATGGCGGCGCAGGCTGCTGGTAGCGCTAAGCCCGATCATGAGCGTAATGCTGCCGGCAACGATGCCGGCTTCAGGCCAGAAGCCTTCGGGCAGCGGCAGGCGAATCGCCGCGCCCGTGGCCCATCCCGGTAGCAGGTACGCCACCGACCAACCCGCACCGGCTAGCAGGCTGACCGCAAAGAACCGTGGGAATGGCATGTCGAACATCCCGGCGACCATCGGTAACATGGGGCGCAAGGGGCCGATGAAGCGTCCGACCAGCAGGCTGGCGATGCCATAGCGCTGGAAATACGCCTCGGCCCCGGCAATCCATTCCGGGTGATGGCGCAAGCCGGGCAGGCGCCGGATGTTCTGATGGAAGTGCCGGCCGAGGAAATACGAGACCACGTCGCCCAGTACACCGGCGAGAAACCCCAGCAGCAGCGTTTCACTCAGCGACAGCGCGCCGCTGCCGGCCAGTACCGCCACGGCGAACAGCAATACCGTGCCCGGCACGATCAGGCCGGCGATCGCCAGGCACTCGACAAAGGCCACGATAAATACCGCTGCCGCCAACCATTGCGGGTTGACCGTCAACCAATCGGTCACGCTATCGAGCCATGGGCCCATAAAAACAACTCCATTGAATTCAAGTGGCCCTTGGCGGGCGAACAAAATCTACACAACACCACAAACCTCTGTAGGAGCTGCCGCAGGCTGCGATCTTTTGATCTTGACCCTTTAAAAGCAAAAGATCGCAGCCTGCGGCAGCTCCTACAGGGACCGGGCTCACAGCAGGATGTAGTCGCGACCTTCGACCTGGCCTCGCCGCAGCGGGTTCCGGGTGCAATAGGCGGCATAGGCCGCGTCAACGAAGCGGTACATCAGGTGTTCGTCGCGCCCATGGGGAATGCCCAGGCGCGTAGCCTGGATAACATGGGCGGGCGTCTGGCCGACGTCTTCCACCAGCAGCACCTCATGGTCGAAGCGCTTGGCGTCCCAGACCGGCACTTTCAGGCCCAGTGCCTTGCACAGCAGCGTTTGCCCTGCGCAAAGCTTTTGCGACGGGCGAGGGTGGCCCTGGGCGTCGGGGTTGTTCAGCAGCATCTGCGCCAGGCTCGAAGGTCCGCTCAGTTCATCGACCCAAGGGTAGGCGGACTTGATCAGCACTGCGTTACCCGGGCCCTGGGCGCTGAAGTTCAGCGAGTCGCCCCCGCGGGCGTAATACATATAGATGTGCCCGCCATCCAGAAACAAAGCCTTACGCTTTTCCGTATAGCCGAGGGACGCGTGGCTGCCTTTTTCTGCGCAATAGTAGGCTTCTGTCTCGATGATCCGCGCGCTGAGCCACAGATCGCCGACCCGATGACGGATGACTTTGCCCAGCAAGTCGCGGGCTAGAATTTGCGCGTCGCGGTCGAAAAACGCGTCTGGGAGGCCCTTGGGCAGGCTCGCGGAGGGCACATGAACAGGCAAATTGGACATGGTGGGCAGCGTTTATCAAGGCTGAGTGAGTCGCGATGATAACAATTTGCGGCTTAATCCCGGCTGAACGTCGGCAAATTGCCCTCGATTTCGACCATCCGCCCGTCACCGCTGTTAGTCGGCGGACGCGACAGCTATAATCTGCCGCTTTACTCTTTACCAAGACCTAATCAAAGACCACTCCAGACCATGACTGAGTCCGTTCTTGACTACATGACCCGTTTGGGTCGCGCCGCCCGCGAGGCTTCCCGCGTCATCGGCCGTGCCAGTACCGCGCAGAAGAACCGCGCGTTGCAGGCCGCTGCCAATGCGCTGGATGCTGCCCGCGGCGAATTGACCGCTGCCAATGAGCTGGACTTGGCGGCTGGCCGCGCCAATGGTCTGGAACCGGCCCTGCTCGAGCGCCTGGCGCTGACCCCGGCGCGAATCGACGGCATGATCGTAGGCCTGCGACAAGTCGCGGCGCTGCCCGATCCGGTCGGTGCGATTCGCGATATGAGCTATCGTCCGTCGGGTATCCAGGTGGGCAAGATGCGCGTACCGCTGGGCGTGATCGGGATCATCTACGAATCGCGACCTAATGTGACCATCGATGCCGCCAGCCTGTGCCTGAAATCCGGCAACGCGACCATCCTGCGCGGCGGCTCCGAAGCCATTCATTCCAACCGTGCCATCGCCGCCTGCATCCAGCGCGGCCTGGCCGAGGCCGATTTGCCGGCCGCCGTGGTGCAAGTGGTCGAAACCACCGATCGCGCTGCCGTCGGCGCCCTGATCAGCATGCCTGAATTCGTCGACGTCATCGTGCCCCGTGGTGGCCGTGGCCTGATCGAGCGCGTCAGTCGTGACGCCCGAGTGCCGGTGATCAAGCATCTGGACGGTATCTGCCACGTTTACGTGGGCGAGCACGCCGATCTGGCGAAGGCCCAGCGCATCGCATTCAACGCCAAAACCTACCGTTATGGCATCTGTGGTGCTATGGAAACGCTGCTGGTCGATCAAACCGTTGCGAAAGATTTCTTGCCGACGATGGCTGCCCAGTTCCGCGAAAAAGGCGTCGAACTGCGCGGCTGCGAACGCTCCCGGGCAATCATTGATGCCCTGCCGGCCACGCAAGAGGACTGGAGCACCGAGTATCTGGCGCCCATCCTGTCGATCCGCGTGGTCGATGGGCTTGACCAGGCCATCGAGCACATTAACCATTACGGCTCCCATCACACCGATTCGATTGTCAGCGAACACCAGGGCGACACCCGGCGTTTTGTGGCTGAAGTCGATTCTTCGTCGGTGATGATCAACACCCCGACCTGCTTCGCCGATGGCTTTGAATACGGATTGGGTGCCGAGATCGGCATTTCTACTGATAAGCTGCACGCCCGCGGCCCGGTCGGTCTCGAAGGTTTGACCTGCGAGAAGTACGTGGTAGTGGGTGATGGCCAGTTGCGCGGACAGGAGCCGGCCTGACTTGGGCGACTTCGACCCGTCAGCCCCGGTAACCGCCAGCGCGCCTCGACCCAGACGCATCGGCGTACTGGGCGGGACCTTCGACCCGGTGCACATCGGCCATTTGCGTGGTGCGCTGGAAGTCGCCGAAACCCTGGCGCTCGATGAGCTGCGCCTGACGCCAAATGCCCGGCCACCCCACCGGGGTACGCCGCAGGTATCGGCCAAGGACCGGCTGGCGATGGTCAAGTGCGCGGTAGCCGGAGTGGCACCGCTGGTGGTGGACGCCCGCGAATTGCAGCGGGACAAGCCGTCCTACACCATTGATACCCTGGAGTCGATGCGCGCCGAAATGCCCGCCGAGACCCAGGTTTTTCTGCTTTTGGGCTGGGACGCATTTTGCGGCCTGCCCACTTGGCACCGCTGGGAAGAGTTGCTCCAGCATTGCCATATCCTGGTGTTGCAACGCCCGGATGCCGACAGCGAACCGCCGGATGCCTTGCGCAACCTGCTGGCAGCGCGCTCGGTGAGCGACCCGCTGGCCCTCAAAGGGTCGAGCGGACAGATTGCATTCGTCTGGCAGACGCCGCTCGCGGTATCCGCCACCCAGATCCGTCAACTGCTGGCCAGCGGTAAGTCGGTACGTTTCCTGGTGCCCGACGCGGTCCTGGCCTACATCGATGCGCACGGGCTTTACCGTGCGTCGAACTGAATAGGAGTGCCTCAAGGCACGTGGCAACAACGTGTATTGAAGCGCCCGAACATACGAGCAAAACGAGTTTTATATGACGAACAACGACGTAAACAAAGTTAAGCGCAAAGGCACGTTCAAGAGCGCCCCGCTGCCTGAGAAGGTCCTGGCAGCCGAGCCGCCAAAAGGCGACGAGCTGGTCAAGATCGCCGTCGCTGCCCTGGAAGACGTCAAGGCCCAGGACGTGCTGGTCATCGACGTTCGCGACAAGCAGAGCATCACCGACTACATGATCATCGCCACCGGTACTTCCAACCGCCAGATCGGCGCGATGCTGGACAAGGTCCGCGAAGCGGTCAAGGCCCTGGGCATCAAGCCACTGGGTGAAGAAGGCAAGGGCGACAGCGACTGGGTCCTGTTGGACATGGACGACGTGATCGTCCACATGATGACCTCCAATGCCCGCCAGTTCTACGACCTGGAGCGCTTGTGGAAAGGTGCCGAGCAGAGCCGTGCCGCCGATGGCAAGCACCACAGCCCTGAAGTTGGTCACGAGCATTTCACCAAGCTCAACAAAGACCAGGAATAAGGAACGGCTGTGCGACTGCGACTGATCGCCGTCGGTTCACGCATGCCCAAATGGGTGGAAGAAGGCTGGCATGAGTATGCCAAGCGTCTTCCGTCCGAGTTGGCGCTGGAACTGGTGGAAATACCGCTCAATACCCGTGGCAAGAACGCCGACGTGGCGCGCTTCATCCGTCAGGAAGGCGAAGCCATGCTGGCCAAGGTCGGGCCCAATGAGCGCGTTGTCACCCTCGAAGTCCACGGCAAGCCCTGGAGCACCGAGCAGCTGGCGGTCGAGCTCGATCGCTGGCGGCTGGATTCGCGCACGGTGAATTTCATGGTCGGCGGCCCTGAGGGGTTGGCGCCGGAAGTCTGCGCCCGTGCCGATCAGCGCTGGTCGCTATCACCGCTGACGTTGCCGCACCCGTTGGTGCGAATCCTGATCGGCGAGCAGCTGTATCGTGCCTGGACAGTGTTGTCCGGCCACCCTTACCACAAGTAGTTCTGCCCTCATGTCCCAACCGATCCGCATCAAGGACCACGAAAAAGACGCCCGTCTGGTGCGTGGCCGCGTCGTGTTCGGGGCTATTGCGGTGGTGCTGCTGATTGGTGTGCTGATTGCGCGCCTGTATTTCCTGCAGGTCATCCAGTACGAATACCACTCGACCCTGTCGGAAAACAACCGCGTCCATGTGCAGCCGATTCCGCCGACTCGCGGGTTGATTTTCGACCGCAACGGCGTAGTGATTGCCGACAACCGGCCCAGCTTCAGCCTGAGCATGACCCGCGAGCGCTCCGGCGATTGGCAGCAAGTGCTCGATGTAATCGTCGAGGTGCTGGAGCTGACGCCCGAGGACCGGGTGATTTTCGAGAAGCGCATGCGCCAGGGGCGACGGCCGTTCGAGCCGGTGCCGATCCTGTTTGAATTGACCGAAGAGCAGATCGCCCGCATTGCCGTGAACCAGTTCCGCCTGCCCGGGGTGGAAGTGGTCGCGCAGCTGGTCCGTCACTATCCGCAGGGGGCGCACTTCGCGCATTCGGTGGGTTACATGGGACGGATCAACGAGAAAGAGTTGAAGTCGCTCGATCCGGTCAATTACAGCGGCACTCACCACATCGGTAAAACCGGCATCGAGCGTTTCTACGAGCCGCAATTGCATGGCCAGGTGGGTTACGAGGAAGTCGAGACCAACGCTCGCGGCCGTGTGTTGCGAGTGCTCAAGCGCACCGAACCGATTTCCGGCAAGGACATCGTCCTGAGCCTGGACATCAAGCTGCAGGAAGCCGCCGAGGCTGCACTCGGTGGTCGTCGTGGCGCGGTGGTGGCACTGGATCCGAAGACCGGCGAAGTGTTGGCGATGGTCAGTCAGCCGAGTTTCGACCCGAACCTGTTCGTTACCGGCATCAGTTTCAAGGCCTATTCCGAGCTGCGCGACTCCATCGACCGGCCGCTGTTCAACCGTGTCCTGCGTGGCCTGTACCCGCCGGGTTCGACCATCAAGCCGGCCGTTGCGATCGCGGGGCTGGATGCGGGTGTGGTGACTGCTTCATCCCGGGTGTTCGACCCGGGTTACTACATGCTGCCCAACTACGACCACAAATACCGTAACTGGAACCGTACCGGCGATGGCTTTGTCGACCTCGATACGGCAATCATGCGTTCCAACGATACGTACTTCTATGACCTGGCCCATAAGCTGGGGATCGATCGGTTGTCGGCGTACATGACCAAGTTCGGCATTGGCCAGAAGGTTTCCCTGGACATGTTCGAGGAATCTCCGGGGTTGATGCCTACCCGGGAATGGAAACGTGCGACCCGTCGCCAAGCATGGTTCCCGGGTGAAACGCTGATTCTGGGGATCGGGCAGGGCTACATGCAGTCGACGCCATTACAGCTGGCCCAGGCCACGGCGCTGGTGGCCAACAAAGGCGTGTGGAACCGTCCGCACCTGGCCAGGACCATCGAAGGCGAGAAGCCGGTGGATGAGAACCCGATGCCGGATATCATCCTGCGCGATCCGTCGGACTGGACGCGGGTCAACCATGGTATGCAGCAGGTCATGCACGGCGCCCGAGGCACCGCGCGCAAGGCCTCAATCGGTGCGCAATACCGAATTGCCGGCAAAAGTGGTACAGCCCAGGTGGTCGCGATCAAGCAGGGCGAGAAGTACGACCGTTCCAAGGTCCAGGAGCGTCATCGCGACCACGCCCTGTTCGTTGGATTCGCGCCGGCCGACGACCCGAAGATCGTGGTGTCGGTGATGGTCGAGAACGGTGAATCCGGCTCCGGCGTGGCCGCGCCGGTGGTGCGTCAAGTCATGGACGCCTGGTTGCTGGACCAGAACGGTCATCTAAAGGCCGAATACGCCAGCCCTACTACCGCAGAGGCTACCGCCCGTGATGAATAACTTCGATCGCATGCTCTCCAGCGAGGATGTGATGCGCCGCCGTGCCACGCTGTTGCAGCGCCTGCACATCGATGGACCGTTGCTGATCCTGTTGCTGACACTCGCCGCCGGCAGCCTGTTCGTGCTGTATTCGGCCAGTGGCAAAAGCTGGGACCTGCTGGCCAAGCAAGCCACTTCGTTTGGTATCGGCCTGGTGTCGATGATCGTCATCGCCCAGTTCGAGCCTCGTTTCATGGCGCGCTGGGTGCCGTTGGGTTATGTGGTCGGCGTGTTGCTGCTGCTGGTGGTGGACATCATGGGGCATAACGCCATGGGGGCCACGCGCTGGATCAACATTCCCGGGGTAGTGCGCTTCCAGCCTTCGGAGTTCATGAAAATCCTCATGCCGGCGACCATCGCCTGGTATCTGTCCAAGCGCACGCTGCCGCCGCAGCTCAAGCACGTGGGCGTCAGCCTGATGCTGATTGGCGTGCCGTTCATTCTGATCGTGCGCCAACCCGATCTCGGCACGTCGCTGCTGATCCTGGCGGGCGGAGCCTTCGTCCTGTTCATGGGGGGCTTGCGCTGGCGCTGGATTCTCAGTGTGCTGGCCGCCGCCGTGCCCGTGGCGATCGCCATGTGGTTCTTTATCATGCATGACTACCAGAAGCAGCGAATCCTGACGTTCCTCGATCCCGAAAGCGATCCGCTGGGGACCGGCTGGAACATCATTCAGTCCAAGGCCGCGATCGGTTCCGGCGGCGTGTTCGGCAAGGGCTGGTTGCTGGGCACCCAGTCACACCTGGATTTCCTGCCGGAAAGCCACACCGACTTCATTATCGCGGTGCTGGGTGAAGAGTTCGGCCTGGTGGGCATTTGCGCGCTGTTGCTGATCTACCTGCTGTTGATCGGTCGCGGGCTGGTGATCACCGCCCAGGCGCAGACATTGTTCGGCAAATTGCTGGCAGGCGCCTTGACCATGACATTTTTTGTGTATGTTTTCGTCAACATCGGTATGGTCAGCGGCCTGTTGCCGGTGGTGGGGGTGCCGTTGCCGTTCATTAGCTACGGAGGAACTTCGCTGGTGACGCTGCTGTCAGCGTTTGGGGTTTTGATGTCGATCCATACCCATCGCAAGTGGATCGCGCAGGTTTGAATAAGGTGAAGAGTTCAATGCAAGTAATGCGTGGCTGGGCGACTCGATACGCGCCATGGGTCGGCCTGGTAAGCATCCTTGGTACTGCGCAGCAGGCGGTGGCAGGCGATTACGAAGGCTCGCCCCAAGTGGCCGAGTTCGTCGGTGAGATGACCCGCGACTATGGTTTCGCCGGTGAGCAGCTGATGGGTGTGTTCCGTGAGGCGCAGCGCAAGCAATCGATCCTGGACGCCATTTCGAAACCCGCCGAGCGAGTCAAGCAATGGAACGAATACCGGCCGATGTTCATCACCGATGCGCGTATTGCCCGTGGCGTTGACTTCTGGCGTCAGCATGAGGCGGTGCTGGCCCGTGCCGAACAGGAATACGGCGTACCGGCGCAGGTCATTGTCTCGATTATCGGCGTTGAAACGTTTTTTGGCCGTAACACCGGAAATTTCCGGGTCATCGACGCGTTGTCGACCCTCGGTTTCGACTATCCTCCCCGTGCCGAATTTTTCCGCAAGGAATTGCGTGAATTCCTGTTGCTGGCCCGGGAAGAGCAGGTCGACCCGCTGACCCTCAAGGGTTCCTACGCCGGTGCCATGGGCCTGCCGCAGTTCATGCCCAGCAGCTTTCGCGCCTATGCGGTGGACTTCGACAGTGACGGTCACATCAATATCTGGAACAACCCGGACGATGCCATCGGCAGCGTCGCCAGTTATTTCAAGCGACACGGCTGGGTCGCCGGCGAGCCGGTGGTCAGCCGCGCCGATGTGCGCGGCGAACAGGTGGACGAAGGTTTGACCACTGGTATCGAGCCGACTAAAACCGTTGGAGAGTTGCGGGCCCTGGGCTGGTCAAGTCATGATGCGCTGCGCGATGATATGCCGGTTACCGCCTTCCGCCTGGAAGGCGACAATGGCCCTGAATACTGGATGGGCCTGAAGAATTTCTACGCGATCACGCGTTATAACCGCAGCGTGATGTACGCCATGGCTGTACATCAACTGTCTGAACAGCTGGTCCAAGCACGGGGCGTCAAGTAATGCGGGCATTGCCTATGAATAAACCCCTGAAGCTGATGGCATTTGCCGCGTTGGCAGTGCTGGTTGCCAGTTGTTCGACCAGTCGTGCGCCAACGCAGAAGTCGTCCACCGCCGTGCGCTCGGCGCCGGGGCTGGACATCAACCGTGCCCACAAGGATGGCGCGCCATGGTGGGACGTCGACGTTTCACGCATCCCGGATGCCACGCCAACCCTGCACACCGGCCCGTACAAGGCCGCCCCTTACTCGGTACTGGGCAAAACCTATTTTCCGTTGCAAGAGTCCAAGACGTACGTGCAGTCGGGTACGGCGTCCTGGTACGGCACCAAGTTCCATGGCCAGAACACCGCAAACGGCGAAGTCTATGACCTGTACGGCATGAGCGCCGCACACAAGACCTTGCCGTTGCCGAGTTACGTCCGGGTGACCAATCTGGACAACAACAGGACTGTGATCCTGCGGGTCAATGACCGCGGCCCGTTCTATTCGGACCGGATCATCGACCTGTCGTACGCCGCCGCCAAGAAGCTCGGCTACGCCGAAACCGGTACCGCACGGGTCAAGGTCGAAGGCATCGACCCGCAGCAATGGTGGGCTGCCAAGGGCCGTCCGGCGCCTTTAATGCTCAACGAACCGCAAGTCGCGCAGAATAGCGCCCCGGTCATTACGGCGTCGGCCGGCACCATCGAGCAATGGACACCTCCGCCGCAGCAGCACGCCGCCGCAGTCGTCCCTGTTCAACTTGCCGATGCAAAAAAAAACGCTTCTGCACCAGCGTCTGGCCAGTATCTGCAGGTGGGCGCGTTCGCCAACCCGGACGCTGCCGAGTTGCTGAGGTCCAAGCTCAGCGGGATGGTGAAAACTCCGGTGTTCATCAGCTCGATCGTGCGCAATCAACAGACACTGCATCGAGTGCGCCTGGGGCCGATCGGTTCGCCGGGTGAAATCCAGCAAGTGCAGAACAGCGTGCGCCTGGCCAACCTGGGTTCGCCCAGCGTTGTGACGGAGTAATACGTAGAACTTGATTGACGGTTCATCTGCGGTTTTGGGGGGTGGACCAGGTTGTTGGCTCTTTGAAGAACAAAAGCCCGGCAAGGGTTACAGAGTGAGCAGCTGAATACGCGATGACTCGTTAGAAAGTCATCTGATTAGTTTTGCCTTCGGGCAGTTTCCATTAGCGATTTCGAGAGACGGATGAACATCACCACCTTTGCCAAACGCCTGTGCCTTCTAGTCCCGCTGCTCCTCTCGCCTGCCGCATTCGCGGTCGAGATGATGCCGTCGCCACCGCAACTGGCCGCCAAGGCCTACGTGCTCATGGACGCCAGCAGCGGCAACGTGCTGGTCGAGAACAATGGTGACCAGCGTCTGCCGCCAGCCAGCCTGACCAAGCTGATGACCGCGTACATCGCGACCCTCGAAATCCGTCGTGGCCAGATCGGTGAAAACGATCCGGTGACCGTCAGCGAAAATGCCTGGCGTACCGGCGGTTCGCGGATGTTCATCAAGGTCGGCTCGCAGGTGACCGTCAGCGACCTGCTGCACGGCATCATCATCCAGTCGGGTAACGACGCCAGCGTTGCACTGGCCGAACACATCGCCGGCAGCGAAGACGCGTTTGCCGACATGATGAACAAGACCGTGGCCGACCTGGGCATGACCAACAGCCACTTCATGAACCCGACTGGCCTGCCGAACCCGGAACACTACTCGTCGGCTCACGACATGGCAGTGCTGGCCCGCGCGATCATTCACGAAGACCCGGCTCACTACGCGATCTACTCGCAGAAAGAGTTCTTCTGGAACGGCATCAAGCAACCGAACCGCAACCTGTTGCTGTGGCGCGACAAGACTGTCGACGGCCTGAAAACCGGCCACACCGACGAAGCCGGCTACTGCATGGTGTCTTCGGCCGTACGTGACGGCATGCGCCTGATCGCCGTGGTGTTCGGCACCAACAGCGAAGTGGCTCGCGCCGCCGAGACCCAGAAACTGCTGACCTACGGTTTCCGTTTCTTCGAAACCCAGACCTTCTATCAGAAAGGTGCCGAGCTGGCCCAGGCGCCTGTCTGGAAGGGTTCCACCAATCAAGTCAAGGCCGGCCTGGCTGAAGACCTGACCATGACCCTGCCGAAAGGCCAGCTGAAAAAGCTCGCCGCCAGCATGACCATGAACCCGCAACTGGTTGCGCCAATCGCCAAGGGCGACGTGATCGGTAAAGTCGAAGTCAAACTGGAAGACAAGGTGGTACACAGCGCCGACCTGATCGCTCTGGATGGCGTCGAAGAGGGTGGTATCTTCCGTCGCATGTGGGATAGCATCCGTCTATTCTTCTACGGCTTGTTCAACTGATAGTGTGCTCCTGCAAGGTCTCGTGCTGATCCGGCGCGGGGCCTTGTCGTCGCCACGGCTTACGCTTACGAGGCCGTTACGCCATGACCGATACCGAAGTAAAGGCGCCTAAGATCGAATTCCCCAACGTTGATTACCCGGTTAAGGTGATCAGCGATACCGGTGTGGGCAACAAAGACATGATCATTGCGATCGTCAAGAAGCATGCGACGATCAACCATGACCGTGTGGATGAACGCCAGAGCACCAACGGCAAATACACCACGATCCAGTTGCACATCGTTGCGACCGACCAGGACCAGCTGTACAACATCAACAGCGAACTGCGGGCCACCGGTTTCGTGCACATGGTGCTGTGATGTCCGGCACGCTGGGCTTTCGCGAACTTGGCCAGATGGCTTACGAGCCGGTCTGGCATGCCATGCAACGCTTTACCAACGAACGTGGCAGCGATGCCGCCGACGAGATCTGGCTGGTCGAACATCCGCCAGTCTTCACCCAGGGCCAGGCCGGCAAGGCCGAGCACTTGCTGGTGCCGGGAGATATCCCGGTGGTGCAGGTCGATCGCGGTGGCCAGGTGACGTATCACGGCCCCGGGCAGTTGGTGGCCTACCTGTTGCTGGATGTGCGCAAGCTGGGGTTCGGCGTGCGTGACCTGGTGACTCGCATGGAGTCGTGCCTCATTGAGCTGCTCGCCAGCTATGGTGTCACGGCGGCGGCCAAGCCCGATGCACCGGGCGTGTACGTCAATGGCGCGAAAATCGCCTCCCTGGGTCTGCGGATCCGGCACGGTTGTTCCTTTCATGGGCTGGCCCTGAACGTGGACATGGACCTGGAACCGTTTCGACGGATTAATCCCTGCGGCTACGCCGGGCTGGCGATGACCCAGCTGAGCGATCACGCAGGATCGATTGAATTTGCCGAGGTAAGTGCCCGGCTGCGCGCGCAGCTCGTCAAACACCTCGACTATGCTGAGCAGACGACCCTCACGGGCGGAATCGACTGATATGACTACTGATGCAGTGCAAACCATGATCCCGACGCTCGATGTCTCCGAGCGCCCGGCCCCGCGTCCCAAGGTTGAAGCCGGCGTCAAGCTGCGCGGCGCCGAGAAGGTTGCACGCATCCCGGTAAAGATCATTCCGACCACCGAACTGCCGAAAAAGCCTGACTGGATTCGTGTGCGTATTCCGGTCTCGCCGGAAGTCGACCGTATCAAGGCGTTGCTGCGCAAACACAAGTTGCACAGCGTGTGCGAAGAAGCCTCCTGCCCGAACCTGGGCGAGTGCTTCTCCGGCGGCACCGCGACCTTCATGATCATGGGTGACATCTGCACCCGTCGTTGCCCGTTCTGTGACGTTGGCCACGGCCGTCCAAAGCCGCTGGACGTCAACGAGCCGGAAAGCCTGGCCATCGCCATTGCCGACCTGAAACTGAAATATGTGGTAATCACCTCGGTAGACCGCGACGACCTGCGTGACGGCGGTGCCCAGCACTTCGCCGATTGCATCCGCGAGATCCGCAAGCTGTCGCCGAACGTGCAGCTCGAAACCCTGGTCCCGGACTACCGTGGCCGCATGGACATCGCCCTGGAAATCACCGCCGCCGAGCCACCGGATGTGTTCAACCACAACCTGGAGACCGTGCCGCGCCTGTACAAGGCCGCGCGCCCGGGTTCGGACTACCAGTGGTCGCTGACCCTGCTGCAGCGCTTCAAGCAGATGATGCCGCACATCCCAACCAAATCCGGTTTGATGCTGGGTCTGGGTGAAACGGACGAAGAAGTCATCGAAGTCATGAAGCGCATGCGCGAGCACGACATCGACATGCTGACCCTGGGCCAATACCTGCAACCGTCGCGCAGCCATTTGCCGGTGCAACGTTTCGTGCACCCGGACACCTTTGCCTGGTTCGCCGAAGAAGGTTACAAGATGGGCTTCAAGAACGTTGCTTCCGGCCCGCTGGTACGCTCTTCCTACCACGCCGACGAGCAGGCCAAGCTGGTCAAGGCCGAGTTGATGTCGTCCTGATTCGGTCATGAAAAACAGCCCGCAACGTTCAATCGGCCTTGCGGGCTTTTTTTTCCAGTCCCACAGCGACATCAGTCTTTTCCTGCGACTGCGCGATGTGTGATCCGCTTCTGTTTGTCTACGTTCCTGACTAATGTGTGTTTGATGTTTTCACGCAGGGAGATCCATGGATGAACGCAAGACCTGACCCGACGCTGCTTCCTCACACGCCTGTGCCGGCCTTGCCGATGCAAGGCCTGATCGCGGTTATCGCGCCTGCAGGTCCGGCCGCACTGGACACTAAAAAAGCCATCGCCTGGATGCGTGCTCGTGGATATTCGTTGCGGATATTTCCCGGAGTGTTCGAAAAGGAAGGCTATCTTGCCGGCAGCGACGAAGTGCGACTCAATGACCTGCACGCCGCGTTCACTGACCCTGAGGTCGACGCCATCATTTGCCTGCGCGGTGGCTACGGTACGCCGCGGTTGCTTGATCGCATCGATTTCCCGCTGCTGCGCCAAAACGCCAAGCCATTCATCGGTTACAGCGATATTACCGCGCTACACCTGGCGATCAGCCGTTATGCGGGTTTCGTAACCTTCCATGGCCCGCTGCTCAATGCCGATCTGCTGGGTGAGCGGCTACCGCCGACCGAGTCCTCATTCTTCAACATGCTCAGGGGCCAGTACAGGGCCGGCATGGTGCTTGCCCATCCGGTTGGCCGGCCCTTGACGACGATCGTGCCGGGTGTCGCCCATGGACGCCTTCTGGGCGGCAACCTGTCGATGATTGCTGCAACCATGGGCACGCCTTACGAGATCGATGCAGCCGGTGTCATCCTGTTTATCGAAGATATCAACGAGCCGCTGTACCGCATCGACCGGCTGCTGACTCATCTACGCCTCGCGGGCGTGCTGCACAAGCTGCGTGGGGTTTTGGTGGGTGATATAGCGGGGGTAGAGGCCCAGGCCCTGGACCGATTGCTCAGGCAGACCCTGGAACCCTTGTGCATACCGGTACTGGCCGGGTGGCGCAGCGGACATTGCAACCCCAACCTGACGCTGCCAATGGGCGCGTTGGTGAAGCTGGATGCGGGGAACCAGCAACTGTTTCTGGAACAGAATGTCGTCAGGCGCTAAAACCCTTCGCCCTTGTACTTGTAGGAGCGAGCATGCTCGCGATGGTCGTGAACGATAATGCGGGAAATCTGACACCCCGCGGTGTTCTCGGGTTCATCGCGAGCATGCTCGCTCCTACGCAAGGGAAGGGTTTAGCGGTTGCGCAATCCTTCCAGCAACTTGTGCGTCGGATAACCATCCGCCGGCCAGCCAAATGACTGCTGGGCGCTGCGGATAGCCTTGCGGGTATTGGCACCAATGATCCCGTCGGCAGTGCCCGCATCGTAGTTCTGCGCACTCAGCAGGTTTTGCAGTTCGATCCGTTCGGTGCGGCTCAGGGGTAGATCATCCTTGGGCCACGTGCCGCTGATCAGCCCTGCGCCATTGAAACGCTCGGACAGCAGGCTCACCGCGAGGGCGTAGGACGACGAGTTGTTGTACTTGAGAATCGCGCGGAAGTTGTCGAGCACCAGAAAGGCCGGGCCGCGGTAGCCTGCTGGCAGCAACAGCGCCGCGGACAATTGCTCGGAGCCTGCCGGGAACTGGCCGCCGTTTGGCAGCACTACGCCCATTTGCCGCCATTCGGCAACGCTCTTGCGAATCGAGCCATCGGCGAGAACGTAGTTGAAGCTGCCCGGCAATTGCACTTCGAAGCCCCACGGCTGGCCTTTTTGCCAGCCGGAGCTTTGCAGGTAGTGGGCGGTCGACGCCAGGGCGTCGGTGGCGCTGCCCCAGATATCGCGGCGACCGTCGCCATCAAAGTCCACGGCGTGGGTGTTGTAGGTGGTCGGGATGAACTGGGTCTGGCCCATGGCGCCCGCCCAGGAACCCAGCATTTTGTCGGGTTCGATATCGCCTTGCTGGAGGATCTGCAGGGCGGCGATCAATTGTGCATGAGCGAAGCCTGGGCGGCGGCCTTCGTAGGCCAGGGTTGCCAGGGAGTTGATCACCGACTTGCTGCCCTGGAACTGGCCGAAGTTGCTTTCCATGCCCCACACCGCGACCAGCGCCTGGCGGTCGACGCCGTAGCGTTGTTCGATGCTTTGCAGGATGCCTGCGTACTGGTCGACCAATGCCTGGCCTTTGCGAACGCGCAGCGGCGACAGGGCGCCATCGAGGTATTCCCACACCGGTTTTGCGAATTCCGGTTGGCTGCGGTCGGCACGGATCACGGCCGGGTCGAAGCTGACATTGGCGAAGGCGCGGTCGAACAGCTCGGCACTGATACCGGCGGCCAGGGCGTCCTTGCGAAAACCTGCCTGCCATTCGGCGAAGGTCTGGGTTGGCTGGATGTCGAGGTTTTCGCCGCTCGGAACCACGGGCGCGATGACCGCCGGGGCGGTGGCGACAGGGAGGGTCTGAATTGGCTGGGCGTCAGCGGCGGTGGGTTTTTCCGCGCAGGCGACTAGCAAAATGAGGCTGGAGGCAGCAATCAATTGGCGAAACTGCCAACGACGGGAAAGACAAAGGGGCATGCACGGGTCCAGGGCAAACGAATCAGGTACAGACCTTAACATGTTGAGCGAATGCTTGCCTTTCAGGCCGCCAGAAAGTAAGAAGCCTCCCAGTTGTCAGACTGGAAGGCTTCGCGGCGGTAGCTGCCTTTGCCTTTGCCGGCGCGTTCCTGGCGGCTGCGGAACAAGGGCTGGGCGATGATGGATTTGGCCTTGTTGGGGCCATGTTTAGATGGCTTTTTGCTCATGATGGGTTCTCGCAAGTGGAGTGGTTTTTGCGGGGCAAATCATCGGCCGAATTTGGGGTTCTGTCTAGTCCCTACACTCTGTAGGACCTTTCGGACGCCTTCCCTGTAGGAGCGAAGGGGCCAAGCCTTACTCTGCAGGCAACGACAATCTCTGCCCAGCCATCAACAGCGTCAGGCGACTCAAGCTCATCCACGGGGAGCCCGCCGCCTGGCCCTTGATCTGTGCGTCGATGCGCTGGGCTTCGAGCAACAATTGCGCCCAGCGTTGCGCCGAATAACGCTGCAGGGCTTTGCTCATCAGCGGTTTGCGTTTGTCCCAAACCGGCGGCTTGGCCTGGCTGAAGGCCTTGTCCAGTGGCGTACCCTGGCTGTATTGCAATGAAATGTTAGCCAGCAGGCGCAGTTCCCGGGCCAGGGCCCAGAGAATCACCGGGGGCTCGACACCTTCACCGCGAAGCCCTTCAAGCATACGCAGCGCATGGGCGGCTTCGCCATTGAGAATGGCGTCGGTCAAGCCGAAAACATCGAAGCGCGCACTGTCGGCCACCGCGGCCTGTACGGTTTCGATGTTGATCTGGCCGCCTTCGGCCATCAGCTTGAGTTTTTCGATTTCCTGGGCGGCGGCCAGCAAGTTGCCCTCCACCCGTGCGGCGATCAGCTCGACGGCGTCCTGGCTGGCGGATAGCCCGGCCTGGGACAAACGTTGACGGATCCAGCTGGGTAACTGGTTGGCATCCACCGGCCAGATCTGGACGAACTGGGTCTGCTGGCCTTCGACCAGCGCCTTGCCCCATTTGGTTTTCTGCGCGCTGCCATCGAGCTTCGGCAGGCTGATCAACAGCACCGTGTCTTCGGCCGGGCGCGAGCAGTATTCAATGAGTGCAGCGGCACCTTTATCGCCGGGTTTTCCGGAAGGCAGGCGCAATTCCAGCAAGCGTTTTTCGGCGAACAGCGACATGCTGGCACCGGCTTGCAGCAAGGTACCCCAGTCGAAACTGGCGTCGGCGGCGAACACCTGGCGTTCATCGAAGCCTTGTTGGCGGGCGGCCGCGCGGATGGCGTCAGCGGCTTCCTGGCACAGCAAGGGGTCATCGCCACTGATGACATAGACCGGCGCAAGGGCGCCTTGCAGGTGTTTGGCGAGTTGGGCGGGAGCGAGCTTCATAAGAGAGGGCAAACGGGGCGCCAGAGCGCCCCGTAAGTCTTACTGCCGAGGCAGATCGATTGGCGACTGGCGTGGCGTGTTCGCCTCAGCCTTCTGGGCCGCTTCCAGTGCCGCGGCTTCCGCCTTGGCCTTGGCTTCGGCAGTCTGCTGCAACTGGTCCAGTTGGGCCGGGGTGAATTGCTGCAGGCGCAACATCATGCGTTGAACCAGCTCGCGACGCATTTCCTTGCGGGCATCGCTGGCTTCCTGGTCGGACCCTACCAGGTTGTTGCCATCGTGGATGAACACCTTCTGCACTTCGAGTTTATCGCTGAGCAGGGGCAGGTTTCCCTGGCCGCGAATGTCATAGTTGAGCACTGTGCTCAGTTGGTATTCGCCAGTGCGGCCGGCACCTGCGTAGCTCAGGATGCGCTGGGATTCCTGCTGGTCGGTCAGGATGAGTTTGTACGGTGCACCGTTGTAGACCTTGACGCCGCTGCTCACCAGCATCTGGCGCAGTTGCGTCACGGTATCGCCGTAGGCGTCGCGGGCGCTCAGGTCAAGTTCCTTGAGCGCCAGGTCGGTGGTGCCGGTGCCGCGCAGCTGGAAGCCGCAGGCGCTCAACAGGACCGCGAGCCCTATCACCAGCAAGTTGCGTTTGATCATTGTGTTGCTCCCCTTGAAACCGTGTGGGCCAATCGAGCGGCCCGTAAGGTTTTGTTCGGCGCCCGGCACGGCCGGGCGCCTGATCCAATTAGCTGGCGACGATGTTGACCAGTTTTCCGGGCACCACGATCACTTTGCGAATGGTCAGACCATCGACGAAGCGCAGCACGTTTTCGTTGGCCCGTGCGGCGGCTTCGACTTCTTCGCGAGTGGCGCTGGCCGGCATTTCGATCTGGCCGCGCAGCTTGCCGTTCACCTGGATAACCAGCGTCAGGCTGTCTTGCACCAGCGCGCTCTCGTCCAGCACAGGCCAGCCGGCATCGATCACCGGGTCGGCGTGACCCAGTCGATGCCACAGCTCGTGGCAGATGTGCGGGGTGATCGGCGCCAGCAGCAGTGTCACGGTTTCCAGGCCTTCCTGAACCAGCGCGCGATCCTGCTCGGTGCCTTGCGCGGCTTTCTCCAGCACGTTCATCAGTGTCATCACCTGGGCGATGGCGGTGTTGAACTTGTGGTTCTGGCCGACGTCGTGGCTGGCCTGCTTGATCGCCTGGTGGATCGAACGGCGAATGGCTTTTTGCTCGTCGTTGAGGCCGGCGACGTCCAGTTGGCCCGGCAGGCCCTGGGTGACGTGCGCTTGGGCCAGGCGCCAGACGCGCTTGAGGAAGCGGTGCGAACCTTCTACCCCGGAATCGGACCATTCCGCGCTCATGTCAGGCGGCGAGGCGAACATCATGAACAGGCGGCAGGTGTCGGCACCGAACTGGTCGATCATCGACTGTGGGTCAACGCCGTTGTTCTTCGACTTGGCCATCTTCTCGGTGCCACCGATTTCCACCGGCAGGCCGTCGGCGATCAGCTTGGCGCTGATGACTTTGGCCTTGCTGTCGCGCTCGAGTTCGACGTCCGCCGGGTTGAACCAGGTGTAGGCGCCGTTGGCTTCGCGACGGTAGTAGGTCTCGGCGATCACCATGCCCTGGGTCAGCAGGTTCTTGAACGGCTCGTTGGAGCTGACCAGGCCTTCGTCGCGCATCAGTTTGTGGAAGAAGCGCGCGTAAAGCAGGTGCAGGATCGCGTGTTCGATGCCGCCGATGTACTGATCCACCGGCAACCAGTGGTCGGCTGCGGATTTTTCCACCAGGCCACCCTCGAAATGCGGCGAGGCGTAGCGGGCGTAGTACCACGAGGACTCGACGAAGGTGTCCATGGTGTCGGTTTCACGCTTGGCAGGCTGGCCGCATTTCGGGCAGCTGCACTCGTAGAACTCGGGCATGCGCGCCAGTGGCGAACCGGCGCCATCGGGAACGACGTCTTCCGGCAGTACGACGGGCAATTGATCTTCCGGCACCGGCACGTCACCGCAGGTAGTGCAGTGGATGATCGGGATCGGGCAGCCCCAGTAGCGTTGACGGCTGATGCCCCAGTCGCGCAGGCGGAACTGGGTGCGCGAGGCGCCGAGTTCTTTCTTGATCAGCGCGACTTCGATGGCGTCGAAGGCGCCGACGAAGTCGAGGCCGTCAAACTCGCCGGAGTTGATCAGCGTGCCGTGCTCGCCGTAGGCGTCTTGCCACGGGGCAGGGTTGGTGTCGCCTGCACTTGTGCGAACCACGGACTTAACCGGCAGGTTGTACTTGTGGGCGAACTCGAAATCGCGTTCGTCGTGCGCCGGAACCGCCATGACGGCGCCGTCGCCGTAATGCATCAGCACATAGTTGGCGACCCATACTGGCAGTTTTTCGCCGGTCAACGGGTGCTCGACGAACAGGCCGGTTGGCAGGCCTTTTTTCTCTTGGGTCGCAACGTCGGCTTCAGCAACGCTGCCGCCCTTGCATTCAGCAATGAACGCTTGCAGCTCGGGGTTGTTTTGCGCGGCCAGGGTGGCCAGGTGGTGCTCGGCGGCCACGGCAACGTAGGTCGCACCCATGAGGGTGTCCGGACGCGTAGTGAAGACTTTCAGGGTGCCGGCTTCGCCGATGGAGTCGACGTTGTACGGGAACTGCACTTCCATCCCGCGGGACTTGCCGATCCAGTTGCGCTGCATGGTCTTGACCTGCTCAGGCCAGCCAGTCAGTTCGTCGAGGCTCTCCAGCAGTTCATCCGCGTAGGCGGTGATCTTGAAGTAGTACATCGGGATTTCGCGCTTTTCGATCAGCGCGCCGGAACGCCAGCCGCGGCCGTCGATCACTTGCTCGTTGGCCAGGACGGTCTGGTCGACCGGGTCCCAGTTAACGGTGCCGCTCTTTTTGTAGATCACGCCTTTTTCGAACAGGCGGGTGAACAGCCATTGCTCCCAGCGGTAGTAATCGGGCTTGCAGGTGGTCACTTCGCGCGACCAGTCCACCGCCAGGCCCAGGCTGCGCAACTGGCTTTTCATGTAGGCGATGTTTTCGTAGGTCCACTTGGCGGGCGCTACGTTGTTCTTCATCGCGGCGTTTTCCGCCGGCATGCCAAAGGCGTCCCAACCCATGGGTTGCAGGACGTTCTTGCCTTGCATGCGCTGGTAGCGGGAAATCACGTCGCCGATGGTGTAGTTGCGCACGTGCCCCATGTGTAGCTTGCCGCTGGGGTAAGGGAACATCGACAGGCAGTAGTAAGTCTCCTTGCCTGGCTGTTCACTGACTTCAAAGGACTTTTGCTCATCCCAGAATGACTGGGCGGCGGCTTCGATTTCACGGGGCTGATATTGTTCGTGCATGGCTACTTTTGAACTGAATAGGGGTGGCCTAATCCTCTTCAATGCGACGCTGGACGGTGAACACGCCAATTTGGCGTTTTTCGGTGCCCAGAGGAGCTGGAAGTGGAGTTACAGGAAGCGCCGTAGCATACATGACCGCACTCTATCGAGGGAAACCCTGATTACTGCCGCGCGTCTCGTGAAAACCGCTGCGAGGGCCGTTGGTCGCGGCGTCCAGCCGGTTTGTCGATGGAAGCTAAGCTCTAACTGGGGAGTAGTTCTTATCTTCCAATGAGGTGAGGGATGGTTGAGTCACGGCAAAAAGTTACAAAACCGGAGCTGTACGAAAGACTGATAGACCGTCTTGGAATGGCCCTGGATGCGGCGAAAACCGCGGGCCGGTTGCGTGATGAACGTCCACTGGAGCTGGAGTTGCGTGGCCTGAGCCCCGCAGAGTTTGCATTGGTCAAGGCGTACCTCGATCGCAGTGAGCGTGAGACACACGGATGCTTGTCAGAGGCAGTGAAGCAACTCGACGCACCACGCACAGCCAAAATTATCTGGCTCAAGGACAAAGTAGCTGGCAGAGACGCGGTAAAGGTCCGGTCCCTGCAGTGCAAATAAGGTATAGAGCCATGCTCCACGGTATTTTGAAGCATAGTCCTTGCGTATTTATTGTCGCATTGCGTCAACCCACTTAGGCTTCGGGCATCTTTAAGGAGATGCCTGATGCCTTTTCGCTATTTCGTCAAACACCTTCTGATGCCGCCCGGCGTTCTTATCCTGTTGCTGGTGCTCGCCTGGTGCTGGCGCCGCTCAAGACCGCGGCTTGCCGCTGGGTGCTTCGCCCTGGGCGTCGGAGGGTTCTGGTTGATGAGCCTGCCAGTCATGGTGCAGTGGGGCGCCGGGCTTCTTGAGCGTGAGGCACCCTTGGCACGCGACGAATGGGCAACGCTGGCCCAGCGCGCCGATGTGATCGTAGTGCTGGGAGCCGGTCGTGAGCGGGGCGACCTGGCCTGGGGCAGCGATCAACCCACCGGGGTGGCACTGGAGCGAGAACGCTATGCCGCTCGCCTGGCAAAGGCTTCGGGCTTGCCGATCCTGACCAGTGGCGGCTTGCACTATGGCACGCCGCCCACCGAGGCCAAGCTGATGGCGGACTCATTGCACGATGATTTTGGCGTGGCGGTGCGTTGGCAGGAAGGGCGCAGTCGCACCACCTGGGAGAATGCTACGTTCAGCGCCGAGGTGTTGTTGCCTGAAGGCATCAAGCGCGTGGCGGTGGTGACACAGGCCTGGCATATGCCGCGAGCGGTCTGGAGTTTTCAGAAGGCCGGGTTTGAAGTAGTGCCGGCGCCAGTGGGATTCTTGAGCGTGGACAACGCTGAGCCACTGGGCGGCTGGATGCCCGAGTTCAAGGCGATCTGGCGCAGCGGGCAGCTGTTGAATGAGGCCGCGGGGCAGATCGGGTATTGGATGTTCTACCGCTGAAGATCAAAAGATCGCAGCCTTCGGCAGCTCCAACATTTGGAATGCAATCCCCTGTAGGAGCTGCCGCAGGCTGCGATCTTTTGCAGGCACCACAAATATTCAGACGGTCTTGGCCATCCGGCTGGCAATCAACGCCCAGCCAAACAACAGCACACACACAATGATCAGCGGCCATGACCGCCATTGCAGGTACGGTGTGAGGTCGTGCATGGGCACCACTTCACCGTACAGGATGCCGCGTTCGAATTGCGGGATCTGCGTGGTGATCTGGCCGAACGGGTTGATCAGGCCGGTCACGCCATTGTTAGTGGCGCGGATCATCCAGCGGCCGGCCTCGAGCGCGCGCATTTGCGCCATCTGCAAATGCTGCAGCGGGCCGATGGACGTGCCGAACCAGGTGTCGTTACTGATAGTCAGCAGCAGGTCGCTTCGCGCGGCAAGGCCGGCGGCGAACTCTGGATACACCACCTCGTAGCAGATGAAGGGCGCAATCTGGTACCCCTTGGCTTGCAGCATGGCCTGGTCGGAAGGGCCGCGGGCAAAGTCCGACATGGGCAGGTCGAAGAACGCGATCAGGCCACGCAGCACATCCTGCAAAGGCACGTACTCGCCAAACGGCACCAGCTTCTGCTTGAGGTAGGTGCCATCGCCTTCGCCGACCACGGTAATGCCGTTGTAAAAGCGCTTTTCGTGATGGACCATTTCGCGGATCGGTACGCCAGTGATCATGGCCGAATCCCGTTCGGCGGCAAATTTGCCCATCATGTCCAGGTAGCCCTGGGCAGACTCCTTGAGCACCGGGACCGCGGTTTCCGGCCAGATCAGCAAGTCGACCCGTTTCGAACTGAAGCTCATGTCGCGGTACAACTCCAATTGCGCGTTGAGCTGCGCCGGGTCCCACTTCATGCTCTGTTCGATATTACCTTGGAGCGCCGCCACACTCAGTGGCGCGCCTGACGGGCTGGTCCAGGCGTGTTGCTTGAGCGCCATGCCGGCAACCCACGGGCCAGCGAGCAGCACAATGCCCGCGGCGATGAAGCCCTTGCGTCCGGTGCGCACCAGGCGCATGGCGTTGTAGATCAAGGCGGCGGTCAGGGCCAAGGTAAAGGATATCAGCCACATCCCGCCGACAGGCGCGAGACCGGACAGCGGGCCGTCAAGCTGGCTGTAGCCGGAGTAGAGCCATGGGAATCCGGTCAGGAACCAGCCGCGAAATGCTTCCTGGCCGACCCACAGCGCCGCAAATGCCAAGCTGTCCGCCAGCGGTGCTTCGTTGCGTCGCAGCCAGCGCGCCCAAATCCAGGCAGGCAGGGCGAAGAACCAGGCAATTGCCGTGGTGAAGATCAGCATCAGGAAGCCGGCCAGCAGCACCGATGCTCCACCGAAGTGATGAATGCTGTAATAGATCCAGCTGGTGCCGGCGCCAAACAGGCCGAAGCCGAAACACCATCCACGGCCCAAGGCTTGGCGGGGGTTCAGTTCACGCAAGCCGGCATAGAAAAGCCCGACCGCCAACAGTGCCAGTGGCCAGATATCGAATGGCGCCAGGGCCAGGGTGGTGATTGCACCGGCCGCCACGGCCAGCAGGTTACCGGGCCAGCCGGGGCGGGTTGTCCAGCGCATTTCAATCCTTAGGTTTTTACCGGGCGATAGGTGACAGTCGCAGCAAATGAATCCGCCGACTGTCGGCGTTCAGGATGCGAAAGCGATAGGCGCCGATTTCGGTGATTTCGTTGCGTTTTGGCAGGTGCCCGAACGCGCTCATCACCAGGCCACCCACGGTGTCGAACTCATCGTCGGAGAATTCGCTGTCGAAGAACTCATTGAAGTTCTCGATCGGCGTCAGGGCCTTGATCAGGAAGTCGCCGCTGGGCAGTGGCTTGATGTAGCTGTCTTCTTCGACGTCGTGTTCGTCTTCGATGTCGCCGACGATCTGTTCCAGCACGTCTTCGATGGTCACCAGGCCTGCCACGCCGCCGTATTCGTCAATGACGATGGCCATGTGGTTGTGGTTGGCGCGGAACTCACGCAACAACACGTTCAGGCGTTTGGATTCCGGCACGAAGGTAGCCGGGCGCAGCAGGTCCTTGATGTTGAAGCTGTCGCCGTTCTCCCTGAGGATCAACGGCAACAAGTCCTTGGCCAGCAGCACGCCCATCACGTCATCGTGGCTTTCGCCGATCACCGGGTAGCGGGAGTGGGCCGAATCGACCACGGCAGGCAGGAACTCGCGAGGTGTCTGGGTCGCCTTGATGCTGATCATCTGTGAGCGCGGGACCATGATGTCCCGTACTTGCAGGTCGGCAACCTGGATAGCGCCTTCGACGATGGCCAGCGCTTCGCTGTCCAGCAGTTTGTTCTGATGTGCATCGCGCAGCAGCTCCAGCAGCTCCTGGCGGTTCTTCGGCTCGTGGGCAAAAGCCTGGGTGAGCTTACCCAGCCAAGACTTCTGCCCGTTGCTCGATCGATCTTCGCTCATAGCGATTACTCTGAATCCTTTGTTGTTTCGGTAGGGGATAAATCGGTTTCGTCGTCCGCGTACGGATCGCGATAGCCCAGTTCTGCAAGCAACGTTCGTTCCAGTGCTTCCATCTCTTCGGCTTCGTCGTCATCTATATGGTCGTAACCCAGCAGATGCAAGCAGCCGTGAATCACCAGGTGCGCCCAATGGGCCTTGAGTTCCTTGCCCTGCTCGGCGGCTTCTCGCTCGACCACGGCCACGCAGATCACCAGATCGCCCAGCAGCGGGATGTCGAGGAACTCGTCCGGCACATCGGCAGGAAACGACAGGACGTTGGTGGCGTAATCCTTTTGCCGCCAGGTGTTATTCAGTTCGCGGCCTTCGACTTCGTCGACCAGGCGAATGGTCATCTCGGAGTCGGCGCTGCGCTGGCGCAAGGCCAGTTCGCACCATTGGCGGAACTCGGCTTCGCTGGGGGCGGGCGCTTGGGTCGCGATTTGCAGATCAAGCTCAAGCATCGCGTCGGCTGTCCTTTGGCGTTTCATCGATGGCACGATTTTCGAAACGCTCGTAGGCCTCGACAATGCGCTGCACCAGCGGATGACGCACGACGTCCTTGGGCATGAAATGGGTAAAGCTGATACCCGGAACATCCTTAAGCACTTCGATCACGTGGTGCAGCCCGGACTTGGTGCCTTTAGGCAAGTCGACCTGGGTGATGTCACCGGTGATGACGGCGGTGGAGCCGAAACCGATCCGGGTCAGGAACATTTTCATCTGTTCGACCGTGGTGTTCTGGCTTTCGTCGAGGATGATGAAGCTGTTGTTCAGCGTACGGCCGCGCATGTAGGCCAGTGGGGCCACTTCGATCACCTGGCGCTCGATCAGCTTGGCGACGTGTTCGAAACCGAGCATTTCGTAGAGCGCGTCATAAAGCGGGCGCAAGTACGGGTCGATTTTCTGCGACAGGTCACCGGGCAGGAAGCCGAGCTTTTCACCGGCTTCGACCGCCGGACGCACCAGCAGGATACGCCGGATCTGTTCACGCTCCAGGGCATCCACTGCGCAGGCGACGGCCAGGTAGGTCTTGCCGGTACCGGCCGGACCGATGCCGAAGTTGATGTCGTTGCCAAGGATTTCCTTCACGTAGCGCACTTGATTCAAGCCGCGAGGGCGAATCATGCCTTTCTTGGTGCGCAGGGCGACGGAGGCATCGGCGGGCGAATGGTTGTCCAGCTCTTCGACGGCCGATTCCTGCAGGAACAGGTGAACCATGTCCGGCGACAGCTCAGTACCCTTGGTTTCCCGGTACAGGCGGCGCAGCAGGTTTTCCGCGGAGGTGGTGTGCTTACGCTCGCCGATCAGTTCGAACTGGTTTCCGCGGTTGCGGATCTCGATAGTCAGGCGCTGCTCGATCAAGCGCAGGTGCTCGTCGAACTGCCCGCACAGATTGGCGAAGCGGCGAGCCTCGAAAGGCTCGAGGATGAAACGATGTGGTTCGATGGGTGCGTTCAAGGTCGTATTTAGCCGCCCTGGGGCAATTGGGATGATTCAAGGATAGCGCCAGTGGCGCGGGTGCGAAAGCTCTTAAATCGGGTGCAGAAATTTTGCTTTTGTGGCGAGGGGATTTATCCCCGCTGGACTGCGTAGCAGTCCCATCTTTTTGGGGCCGCTGCGCAACCCAACGGGGCGGTGCGACGTTTCGCTAAATCCCCTCGCCACAAAATCCCCTCACCACAGAAGCCCGCTCCCATAGAGGGCGCGGGGGTTATTGGATCAACGAGCCCCGCAGCGAGTGCGGCTGCGCGGCGTCGATGTGCACATCCGCGAACTGGCCGATCAGGGTCGGATTGTCACAGCGGAAGTTGACGATGCGGTTATTCTCGGTTCGCCCTTGCAGCTCGCCAGGGTCTTTCTTGGAATAATCGGTTACAAGAATCCGCTGAGTCGTACCGACCATTTGTCGGCTGATTTCAAAGCCCTGCTGGTTGAGGCGATGTTGCAGGGCGTTCAGGCGCTCTTTTTTCAGCTCTTCCGGGGTTTCATCGACCAGGTCGGCGGCCGGAGTGCCCGGGCGCTGGCTGTAGACGAACGAATAGGAGAAGTCGAAACCGACGTCCTGAATCAGTTTCATGGTTTGTTCGAAGTCTTTCTCGGTTTCGCCGGGGAAGCCAACGATGAAGTCCGAACTGATGCAGATACCCGGCACGGCAGCGCGCAACTTGCGCAGTTTGGATTTGTATTCCAGCGCCGTGTGGTTGCGTTTCATCGCCGCGAGGATGCGGTCCGAACCCGATTGCACCGGCAGGTGCAGGTGTTTCACCAGCTCCGGCACTTCGGCGTGGGCCTGGATCAGGCTGTCGGAGAATTCCAGCGGGTGCGAGGTGGTGTAGCGGATGCGGTCGATGCCATCGACGGCGGCGACCACGCGGATCAGTTCGGCCAGATCCGCCAGGCGACCGTCGTGGGTCTTGCCGCGATAGCCGTTGACGTTCTGCCCCAGCAGCGTCACTTCACGCACGCCGTGTTCGGCCAGGTGAATGATTTCGGCAATCACGTCGTCGAACGGGCGGCTCACTTCCTCACCGCGGGTGTAGGGCACCACGCAGAACGTGCAGTATTTGCTGCAACCCTCCATCACCGACACGTAGGCGCTCGGGCCGTCGATGCGTGGCTCGGGCAAGTGGTCGAACTTTTCGATTTCGGGGAACGAGACGTCGACTTGCGGCAGCTTGGTGATGCGCGCGGCGTCGATCATTTCCGGCAGGCGGTGCAAGGTCTGCGGCCCGAATACCACGTCGACATAGGGCGCGCGGTCGCGAATGGCGGCGCCTTCCTGGCTGGCCACGCAACCGCCGACGGCGATCACCATGTCCGGGTTGGCCAGCTTCAGCTCGCGCCAGCGACCCAGCTGGGAATAGACGCGGTCCTGGGCGCGCTCGCGGATCGAGCAGGTGTTGAGCAGGATCACGTCGGCGTCTTCAGCGCGCGCCGTGACTTCCAGGGCCTGGTGTTCGCCCAACAGATCGACCATGCGCGAGCTGTCGTACTCGTTCATCTGGCAACCGTGGGTTTCGATGTAAAGCTTCTTGGCCATGGATAGAGTCATCACGTGATTCAAAGAACCGCGCATTATAGGGAACATGTCCTCAGGTTCCTACCGCTGCGCGTCCGGCGGCTATGCTATAGTTCGCGCCCTCATTTTTATTCCCCGATGTGTTTCGCCTGCCATGACCAAACGTGAAGCTCCAATCTACAAGGTGATTTTCCTCAATCAGGGCCAGGTGTTCGAAATGTACGCCAAGCAGATCTATCAAAGCGATCTGTGGGGCTTCCTGGAAGTGGAAGAGTTCGTCTTTGGCGAGCGCACACAGGTAGTCGTAGACCCGAGCGAGGAGAAGCTCAAGGCCCAGTTCGAAGGGGTCGTGCGCAGTTTCGTGCCCATGCATTCGATCGTGCGCATCGACGAGGTCGAGCGCCTGGGTACACCGAAAATCAGCGAAGCCCGCGGCACGGTCGGCAATGTGATGCCGTTTCCGGTGCCAATGCCTGAGAAGTAGGCTTCAAGACCGAGTCGCCCCTTCGCGAGCAGGCTCGCTCCCACAATAGATCAACTGTGGGAGCGAGCCTGCTCGCGAAGGGGCCGTCAGATCAATACTGAAGTCAGGGAAGCGGCGCGAACGGCGTCCGCCCATCGGCACTCTGCAATTCCATCAGGTATTTACGGAAGATTTGCCCCAGCACCTGAGTGGCGACTTCCAGTTCCTGGCGCGGCATCTTCTCGGCGACTTCGTCGGCGGTATCCAAGGCTTCTTCCGCACCGTTGACCGCCGCCATCTTCAGAACGATGTACGCCTGAATATTATTGGCCGGTACGCCCTCGCCGTGAAAGAACATGGTGCCGAGTTTGAATTGGGCCTGGGCATGGCCTTGCAGCGAGGCTTTTTCGAAGTAATTCAGGGCTTTATTGAGATCGCGTGGCGCGTTATTCCCATCGTAGTAGAACTCACCCAACTCGTATTGCGCTTGGGCATCCCCTTCATCCGACGCTTTCTGGCAGGCAGCCAGTGCCTGTTCCAGGTCTTGCGGCTGGGTATTGAGGGTGCAGCGACCCATCGCTGGGATTAACAACGAGTTACCGCCTGCTTGTGCGAGCGCGAGCAGGGGCTGAAGGAGCAACAGGCAGCCCAGTGAAAGGGCGCGGCCGGTGCGGTTCATGGGAATCGACTTACCTCTGAGGGGCGCGCGGACCCATCGAGGGGATCCAATAAGCGCGCATTATGAAATAAGCAGGGCCAACCTTACAAAGTCTTTACTCGTTTTTCTGCTGCGCGGGAAATATATCGCCCACTTAACAGGGATTATTAGCAGATGAGCAGGAAAAAGGGCAGGAGTGAAGGCTGACGCCGGCAAGAGCCAGCGTCAGCGCTACGGCGTTACTTCAGTGCAGCAAAGGCGCGCTCGGCGGCATCCAGGGTCAGTTTCAGCTCGGCTTCGCCGTGGGCGATCGAGGTGAAGCCGGCTTCGAAAGCGCTTGGCGCCAGGTATACGCCACCTTCGAGCATCAAGTGGAAGAAGCGGCCGAACAAGGCGGCATCGCTGGCCATCACGTCATCGAAGGTCACAATGTCGTCGGCACCGCTGAAGTACAGGCCGAACATGCCACCGGCCTGGGTGGTCACGAAGGGAATACCAGCCGCATCGGCGCGCACTTGCAACCCGTCGAGCAGGCGAGTGGTGTAGTCGGTCAGTTCGTCGTGGAAGCCCGGGCGGCTGATCAGGCGCAAGGTGGTCAGGCCCGCCGCCATCGCCAGCGGGTTACCCGACAATGTACCGGCCTGGTATACCGGACCCAGCGGGGCAATGCGCGACATGATTTCACGCTTGCCGCCGAAGCAACCGACCGGCATGCCGCCACCAATGATTTTGCCGAAGGTGGTCAGGTCCGGTGTCACGCCGTAGTGAGCCTGGGCGCCGCCAAGGGCAACACGGAAACCGGTCATCACCTCGTCGAAAATCAACACCACGCCGTGCTTGTCGCACAGGGTCCGCAGGCCTTCGAGGAACCCTGGGGCCGGCGGCACGCAATTCATGTTGCCAGCGACCGGTTCGACGATGATGCACGCCACGTCCTGGCCGACTTCGGCGAGCATGGCCTCGACGGCATCAATGTCGTTGAATGGCAGGGTCAGGGTGTGTTTTGCGAACGCCGCGGGTACGCCCGCCGAGCTCGGCACGCCCTGGGTCAAGGCGCCGGAGCCGGCCTTGACCAGCAGGCTGTCGGAGTGACCGTGGTAGCAGCCTTCGAACTTGATGATGCTGTCGCGACCGGTAAAGCCACGGGCCAGACGGATTGCGCTCATGGTCGCTTCGGTGCCGGAGCTGACCATGCGCACCATTTCCATCGACGGCACCAGCGAGCAGACGAGATCCGCCATCTGGGTTTCCATCTCGGTCGGCGCGCCGTAGGACAAACCGTGTTCAAGCTGCTTGCGCACGGCATCCAGGACTTGCGGGTGACTGTGGCCGAGGATCATCGGGCCCCAGGAACCGACGTAGTCCACATAGCGCTTGTCGTCTTCGTCGGTGACGTAGGCGCCTTCGGCATGCTTGAAGAACAACGGTGTGCCGCCAACGCTTTTGAATGCACGGACCGGCGAGTTCACGCCACCGGGAATGTGTTTCTGGGCATTGGCAAACAGGGTTTCGGAACGAGACATGATCGGGCTCTCAAATCAGATTTTCAGTAATTCGTTAAAGGCGCGGGCGCGGCGGGTCACTTCAGCCGTGCTCTCGGCGCCAAACAGGCCATGCACCACGGCGAGCAGATCGACCCCGTGGGCCACTAGCGGGGCGGCGTTGTCGAGGGTGATGCCGCCGATCGCGCAAATCGGCAGATGCAGCTTGCTGCGGGCCTGGTCGAGCAGGTCGAGACTGCAAGTCGGTGCGCCGGGCTTGGTGTTGGAATTGAAAAAACGGCCAAACGCGACATAGCTGGCGCCTTCTTTGGCGGCCTGCTCGGCGAGTTCGAGTTGTGCATGACAGGTTGAACCGATAATCGCCTTGGAGCCGAGCAACGCGCGGGCCGGGGTGAGCGGCCCGTCAGTCTGCCCCAGGTGCACGCCGACGTTCAGGCGCGCGGCCAGTTCGGCGTCGTCATTGATGATCAATCGGGTCTTGTAGCGATCGCACAGATCGCGCAGGGCTTCGGCTTCACGCAAACGACGGGCCTCATCGCTGCTCTTGTCGCGGTATTGCAGCAGGGTGACGCCACCTTCCAGCGCCGCCTCCACGTACGAAAGAAATTTACCGGCCAGCAACTGGCTGTCGGTAATGGCGTACAGGCCACGTAGTTTCATCAAGCAAGCCTCACCGCAGCTAATAGAGAGTTACGAACAGAAGTCCAGTGGCAGGCGGCGTGGCACGAATTGGCCTTTGCCCAACTGCTCCGCATCGCGCAGGGTGCGCCACGTGTAGTTAAGTGCAGTCTGTACGGCGCTGGCGAGGTTTTCACCTTGGGCCAGACGGCCGGCAAGCGCACTGGCCAGGGTGCAACCCGAGCCGTGATAGCTGCCCGGCAAACGTTGACAGGTGTAGGTTTCGCGCAAGCCGTCGCGGCTGTACAGGCGGTTGTGGATTTCGGTTTCGTCGCCGTGGCCGCCGGTGATCAGCAGGTGTTTGACGAACGGCAGGAGTTTTTCAGCGCACTCGTCCGCGGTGCCTTCAGGCAGTTCGGCGAGGATACGGGCTTCGGGAAGGTTGGGGGTGGCGATGATCGAGAGCGGCAGCAGGCGTTCGCGCATGGCGTAGCCGACTTCGTCCTTGCCCAGTCGACCTCCGCCACCGGCGCGCAGTACCGGGTCACAGACCACCGGCAAGTGCGGGTGCGCCGAAAGCAGTTCGACCACGGTGTCGACCATTTCCAGGGAGCCGAGCATGCCGAGCTTGACCGCCGCGACTTCGGAATCGTTGAGCACGGCATTGGCCTGGGCCAACACCCACTCACGGTCGAGCACGCGAAAGTCAGTGACATTGACAGTGTCTTGCACGGTCAGGGCGGTGACGGCCGGAGCCGCATGGCAACCCTGAGCGAGCAAGGCTTCGATATCTGCCTGCAAGCCGGCGCCACCACTTGGGTCGTGGCCGGAGAGACAGAGGACAACGGGGCGAGAGCTGTAGATATTCATGGTGCGCGAGCTTACCACCAAACATCTTTTTTCGAAGCCCGCTGCGCGACAGTCAAAAGATCGCAGCCTTCGGCAGCTCCTACAGGGTCTTCAGATCGACGCGAAAACCGTAGGAGCTGCCGAAGGCTGCGATCTTTTGATTTTTGTGACCAAACCAACAGCTCTATCTCAATAATCTTCGCTGGAACTACCGTTCTAGAGCCTTTGTGTGAAAAATTTCGGTAGTGCTCATTAGCCATCAACGGCTATGCTAGAGTGGATCCAAACCAATAACAGGTATCACCGGTTTTACGTCTGCTCAAAAGGAATGGGGGGCTTCCTGACAGGACCGGACAGGCCATGCTGGGGCATAAATGCGCTATTTGCTGATGTTTGTGTTGTGTTTGCCCCTCTTGGCGAACGCCGTTGAGTTCAATGAACTCACCCGAAGCCTTCCCCTCGGGCGAACCCTGCAAGTGTTTGAAGACGCGGGTGGTCAGGCGACTGTCGCGGATGTTCGTGCGCAGGCGGCAGCTGGCAACTTCAAGGCGCATGACAAGACCACCCTTAATGCCGGCTATTCGCGCTCGGTGTTCTGGCTGAAAATCGACCTGCATTACCGCCCTTCAAACCCGACTGCGCAACGGACGTGGCTGCTGGAGTTGGCTTACCCACCGCTCGATCACCTTGACTTGTATCTGCCTGACGCGAGCGGCAACTATCAATTGGCCAGGCAAACCGGCGACGCCTTGCCGTTCGCCAGTCGTGAAATACGCCAGAATAACTACCTGTTCACGTTGGATTTTACGCCTGACCAAGTGCAAACCCTGTACTTGCGCCTGCAAAGCCAGGGGTCGATCCAGGCGCCAGTTACGTTGTGGTCCAGCACGGCCTATCTCGAAGACCAACCGGTGCGCCTCTATGTGTTGGGGCTGATCTACGGTGTATTGCTGGGCATGCTGGTCTACAACCTGTTCATTTACCTCAGCGTGCGCGATACCAGCTATCTCTACTACATCTTCTACATCGCCTCGTTTGGCTTGTATCAGCTGTCGGTGAACGGCGCGGCCGTGCAGTATTTCTGGCCAGACAATCCCTGGTGGGCCAACGCTTCGACGCCTTTTTTCATCGGTTGTGCCGGATTGTTCGGTAGCCAGTTCGCCCGCAGCTTCCTGCAGACCGCCACCCTCAGCCGCTGGATGGACCGCTTGCTGCTGGCGTTGGTGGCATTCGGCGCGCTGGTAGTCGGGTTGTCCCTGATGACCAGCTATGCCTTGGCCTTGCGCCTGGCCACGACCCTGGCCCTGACCTTCACGGTGGTGATTTTTGCCGCGGGGATTTTCGCCTGGTTGCGCGGGTTGCGGGTTGCGCGCTATTTCATCATTGCCTGGTCGGCGTTTCTGCTCGGCGGCATCATCAATACATTGATGGTGCTCGGTTACCTGCCGAATGTGTTCCTGACCATGTACTCCAGCCAGATTGGCTCGGCCATCGAAGTGGCGCTGCTGTCCATGGCCCTGGCCGACCGTATCAACGCCATGCGCGAGCAGCAGGCGCAAACCCTGCTCGACGCCGGGCAAAAACTTGAGGCGCTCAACCAGCAGCTGGCACACAGCAACAAGCTCAAGGACGAATTCCTCGCCACCCTGACCCACGAATTGCGTACGCCCATGAACGGCGTGATCGGTTCGCTGGAGCTGATGCAGACCGTCGAGATGGACCCTGAGCTGGAGCAATATCAGCAAACGGCCGCCGGATCGGCGCGGGACATGATGCGCATGGTCAATGGCATTCTCACCCTGACCGAACTGCAGGCGGGCAAGCTCAAGGCTTCTGCGACCACCTTCAGCTTGCGCACCGTGGTAGAGGCATTGCGCGCCCAGTTCTACGGTAATGCCGCGAGCAAGTCGCTGGACTTCAAGGTCGACGTGGCACCGGGTGTGCCGGATCGCTTGGAGGGCGATAGCGCCAAGCTGGCGCAATGCCTGGAGTGCCTGCTGGATAACGCCATCAAGTTTACCCGGGTCGGCGGGCTGGCGTTACGGGTCACCGGGAAACCAGTCAACCCAGAGCGACTGGCGTTGTCCTTTGCGGTGATCGACACCGGTATCGGCTTCACTGACCTTGGAGAGGCGACGATGTATCAGCGCTTCTTCCAGCTCGATGGTTCGATGACGCGCGAGTACGGCGGCCTGGGTGTAGGCCTGGCCATCTGCCGGCAACTCGTGGAATTGCTCGGCGGACGCCTGACGCACCGCTCCGAGCCCGGGCGCGGCAGTCGTTTCCAGCTTGATGTCGAATTCGACATTGCCACACCGCAGCGACCTGCCACACCGATCGCGCCGCGGGAATCGTCCCGGCTGCGCCAGCCTCAGGATTGCAGCGTATTGCTGGTGGATGACAGCAACGTCAACCAGTTGGTGATGCGCGGCATGTTGCTCAAGCTCGGGTTTCGCGTGCGCACCGCCGACAGCGGCTTGGCCGCGCTGGATTTTTTGCAGCGCGAAACCTTCGATGCGGTGCTGGTCGATTGTCAGTTGCAGGCGCTCGACGGCGTTTCCGTGTGCTGCCGGATCCGGGCATTGCCCGGTTACGCGCAAGTGCCGATATTCATGATCGCCCTGGGGGCTGATCTGGAGCGCTGCGAGAGCGGCGCGATGATTGACCATTTGAGCAAGCCGGTGAAATTCGAGGACTTGCAGGTCGCGCTTTATCGTCGCGTGCTCTGTTCCGAGCAGGGCGAAAGCGCCGACAGTTAGGCAGATATGACACTTTGATCGGCCAAGGGGCGGTGCTTAACTGAAGTCCCTTGGCTGAGCAAAGGAGCCCCGTCATGAACCTGCATCAGTTCGCCGAAACCCACGAAGTCACCAACCAGCCACCGTCGCTGGATGGCGCCAACCTGTATCGCATCGACCTGCCCCTGCAGGAGTGGGCGCGGCGTTTCGGGGCCGGTTGGGCCGAATCGCGGATCGATGCGTACGGCGCGCTCGCTGGTGGACCGCTGATGGCGGCGGGTTTCCTGGCCAATCAGAACAAGCCGATTTTCAGCAGTCATGACCGCTATGGACATCGTATCGACCTGGTGGAGTTTCACCCGGCCTATCATGAACTGATGCGCGCAGCGATCGAGCATGGCCTGACCTCGTTGCCCTGGGCGCACCCACAGTCCGGTGCGCATGTCGCCCGCGCCGCCATGACCTACCTGCATAGCCAGGCCGAAGCCGGCAGCGGTTGCCCGTTGACCATGACCTTCGCCAGCGTCCCGGCGCTGCGCCTGCAACCGGACCTGGCGGATCAATGGCTGCCGAAGATCCTGTCCACTGAGTACGACCCGCGTAATGTCGGCATGGCCCACAAGGCCGGCGTCACGATTGGCATGGCCATGACCGAGAAGCAGGGCGGCACCGATGTCCGCGCCAATACCACCAAGGCTTATCCGGTGGGCGCCAGCGGTCCTGGCCAGGCGTACGAATTGGTGGGGCACAAGTGGTTCTGTTCGGCGCCCATGTGCGATGCCTTCCTGACCCTGGCGCAGACGGACAAAGGGCTGACCTGTTTCCTGCTGCCGCGCCATCGGCCGGACGACACGCGCAATCAGTTCTACATCCAGCGCCTGAAAAACAAACTCGGCAACTGTTCCAACGCCTCCAGCGAAGTGGAATTTCGCGGGGCCTTGGCATGGATGGTCGGTGAGGAAGGGCGCGGCGTGCCGACGATCATCGAGATGGTCGCCATGACCCGTTTCGATTGCATGGTCGGCTCAAGTTCGTTGATGCGCCAGGCGCTGACCCAGGCCAGCCACCACTGCGCCCACCGCAAGGTTGGCGGCAAGTTGCTCAGCGAACAGCCCCTGATGCAGAACGTGCTGGCGGACCTGGCGCTGGAAAGCGAAGCCGCCCTGGCCTTGAGCCTGCGCATGGGGCGGGCGCTCGATCATCTGGACGACTCACAGGAAGCCAGGTTCGCCCGGCTGGTGACTGCGGTGGGCAAGTACTGGATCTGCAAGCGCGCGCCGGCCATGATCAACGAAGCCGCTGAATGCATGGGCGGGGCGGGGTACGTGGAAGACAGCATCTTGCCGCGCCTGTACCGCGAGGCTCCGGTGAATTCGACCTGGGAAGGCTCCGGCAACGTGCAATGCCTTGATGTGCTGCGCGCCTTGTCCAAGGAACCGGGCGTGCTCGATGCATTGTTCAGCGAATTGGGCGATGGTCATGGCGATAAACGCCTGGCCGCGCACATCGCCCAATTGCAGTCGGCCTTCAAGGATACCGACGATATTCAATACCGTGCCCGGCAGTTGACCGAAGACATTGCCCTAGGGTTACAGGCGAAGCTGTTGTTGGAGGCGGGGAATACGGCGGTGAGTGACGGGTTTATCGCCAGTCGCCTCAATGGTGGCGGTCGGGTGTACGGTGCGTTGCCGCGTGGGGTGGATGTTGAGGCGATAGTCGCTCGGTCCGCCCCGCAAGGATTTTGATCGCAATCAGATGAGCACCACCCAACCCTGTGGGAGCGGGCTTGCTCGCGAAGACGGAGTGTCAGTCGACATCAATGTAGCTGACACTCCCTCTTCGCGAGCAAGCCCGCTCCCACATTTGATCGTCGGTGAACATTCTATTTGTACACTGGCCACTGTTCCCGTGAAGCGACGATACAGGCAAGATGAAGGCCTGCAAGTCAGAACACAGGATGCTGATCGTGACCGAAGCTTTTATTGTCGTTCAAACCGCCGAGCAAGCTGTAGACCGGCTTGCGCTCTTGCACAATCGTGCAACCACCGCTCTGAGCCAGGCGCTCAAGCGTTATCTCAAGGATCGTGTCGAGCCGGACGCCGAACAACGGGCAATGTTTCGTTATCCCGAACTGCGTCTGACCTACCACTGTCAGGGCGAAGTCCCGCAGACCACGCGGGCCTATGCCAAGGTCCAGTTGCCAGGCACCTACAGCGTCACCGTCACCCATCCCGCTGCCTTCCGTAAATATCTGCTGGAGCAACTCGTGCCGTTGATGCACGACTTCACCGTGACCGTAGAGGTCGGTGTCAGCCAGCAGAACATTCCTTATCCATACGTAGTCGAGCAGGGCGATGAGTTGGCCGGCTCCGGTGTCACCGCCGCCGTGCTGGCACGGGTGTTCCCGAGCACCGACCTGTCGGCAGCGACCGACGGTATTGCCGACGGCTTGTACGATTGGGAAAACACCGATCCGCTGCCCTTGGCGCTGTTCGATGCCGCCCGGGTGGATTTTTCCCTGCGCCGTCTGGTGCATTACACCGGTAGCGACTGGCGGCATGTGCAGCCATGGATCCTGCTGACCAACTATCACCGTTACGTCGACCAGTTCATCGTCCATGGCCTGGAGCAACTGCGCAAAGATCCACGCTTCGTGCGCATGGTGCTGCCGGGTAATGTGATCATCGAAAAGAGCATGGATCACGGTGAAGCCTCGGCGATTGCCGCGGGTGTGGTCTGGCATCGCTACCAGATGCCGGCCTACCACCTGATTGCCACTGATGGTCACGGCGTGACCCTGGTCAATATCGGCGTCGGCCCGTCCAACGCCAAGAACATCACCGACCACCTGGCGGTACTGCGTCCGCATTGCTGGTTGATGATCGGCCACTGCGGCGGGTTGCGTCAGTCCCAGACCATTGGCGACTACGTGCTGGCCCACGCCTATATGCGTCGTGACGGCATTCTCGACCGGGTCGTGCCGCCAAATATTCCGATTCCGGCCCTGGCCGAAGTGCAACTCGCACTGCAACAGGCGGCGGCCAACATCACCGGCGAAAAGGGCGACGAGCTGAAAAAGCGCCTGCGTACCGGCACCGTGCTGACTTACGACGACCGGAACTGGGAGCTGCGCTGGGCCCAGGAACGGCCACTGATCAACCTGTCCCGCGCCGTGGCAGTGGACATGGAAAGCGGCACGATCGCGGCCCAGGGTTATCGCTTGCGGGTGCCTTACGGCACGCTGCTTTGTGTGTCGGACAAGCCCCTGCACAGCGAGATCAAGTTGCCTGGTTCAGCCAACGCCTTTTATGAACGCGCGGTCAGCCAGCACTTGAAAATCGGTATCGAAGCCGTGGACCTGTTGCGCACAGAGCTCAACTCGTTGCACTCGCGCAAACTGCGCAGCTTCGACGAGCCGCCGTTCCGCTGATTTGGCGATGGTCATTTAACGGTCGGGCTACTAGCATTAGCAGCCCTGACCGTTAGATGTTCCTTCACCATGTCCCGTGTGCAACGTCCTGTTTCCCGCCGCCCTGGCGCAAAGCCATCCCCTGCAGCCCCGCGCCGTGTCGCCAAGGCGCCTCCCGCTGCGCCCAGGCTGATCCTGTTCAACAAACCCTTCGATGTGCTGACGCAATTCAGTGACGCAGAAGGGCGCGCGACCCTCAAGGACTACATTGATGTCCCGGGGATTTACCCCGCAGGACGGCTGGACCGCGACAGCGAAGGTCTACTGCTGCTGACCAACGACGGCCAGCTCCAGGCACGCATCGCCGACCCGAAACACAAACTGGCCAAGACCTACTGGGTGCAGGTTGAAGGCGAGCCGAGTGCCGAACAGTTGCAACGCTTGCGTGACGGTGTCGAATTGAACGATGGCATGACCTTGCCTGCGCAGGCGCGGCAACTGGATGAGCCGCCGTTGTGGCCGCGTAACCCGCCGGTACGCTTTCGTAAAAGTGTGCCGACCAGTTGGCTGGAACTGGTGATTCGCGAGGGTCGCAATCGGCAGGTGCGGCGGATGACGGCGGCGGTCGGGCTGCCGACGTTGCGGTTGGTGCGTGTCAGGATCGGCGACTGGACGATCGAAGGGCTCGATCAGGGCCAGTGGAAGGAAGTGCCAGCGCGCTTATAAAGTGCCGGTTTCGATCAGGCCAATCACCACGCTCTTGATCACAAATGCAGCAACGCCAAGGCCCAGCACGAAAAACAGGATAAACGAGCCAAACCGTCCGGCCTTGGACTTCTTCGCCAGATCCCAGACGATGAAACCCATGAAAATGATCAGTATGCTGACCAGGCCGGTCATCATCCACTCTTCGAAAACTGCAGGATCCATTGAACATCTCCGCGCGGGCGAGGCTAAAAGGGCGCGGCGAGTATACGCCAATGGATGTTGGCTATGAGTTGACCTGCGGCAGTGTGTCGCAGCTATTCGTCGCCCGACCTGCTCTCGTAGGAGCTGCCGAAGGCTGCGATCTTTTGATTTTGCTTTTAATAAACAAGATCAAAAGATCGCAGCCTTCGGCAGCTCCTACAGAAGCAGTTCAGCTGCGCAGATGAGTGAGCGGTAACTCAGTGCTGTTTAAAACCTGATTGAGCACAAAACTCGACCGCACACTGGTCACCCCTTCAATCCGCGTCAAATGCCCCAGCAGCAATTTCTGGTAATGGTCCATGTCCGGCACCACGACCTTGAGTTGATAATCGGCATCCATCCCGGTCACCAGGCTGCACTCCAGCACCTGTGGCAAGGTGCGAATGGCGGCCTCGAAGTTTTCGAATCGTTCCGGCGTGTGCCGATCCATGCCGATGAGCACATACGCCGTCAGGCTCAGCCCAAGCATCTTGCGGTCGAGCAGGGCGACCTGGCGGGTAATGTAGCCGTCGTCTTCCAGTTGCTTGACCCGCCGCGAGCAGGGGGAGGGCGACAGGCCAATGCGTTCGGCCAACTCCTGATTGGAGATGCGCGCATCGCGCTGCAATTCAGCCAAAATGCTCAGGTCATATCGGTCAAGTTTGCTCATCGAACGGTCCCTTGTCATAACTATTGCGACAGATTATCTATCCAGGGTTAAAAATTGCGCAAGTGATGTTTATTTGAGCAATATTCGCAATCCTCTGCCGGTGCTCCGGGCCTATTCTTATCACCAGAATCACTGCTCGGACAAACAGTCCAATGCGGCCCGCCGAATCAGGCCCGCCGCGGTCGCCACCCCCACAGGGGATGTGCTGGCCCCCGAGCTGCACACTGTCCAGAAGACGGCGTGAGGTGAGCCGACGTCAAAAGCGTCGAGCACGGACGAAGTTCTCAAGGGGAGGCCGACGGGTCTCCCCTTTTTCTTGCCCGTCATTTGGCACCCGCCCTCAATAAATAAGTTTCGCGACTGATAACCTGTTGCAGAACCGGCCTGTGCATTTCCAGTCTTACCTACAGGCCCTGACCCGTATAGAGGAAAAGCATGAGATCGCGCATCTGGCGTTTGGTCGGTGTTGGGCTGTTGTGTGTCAGTGTTACCGCGCAATCGCTGGCCGACCAGCCGCAAAACCGCGGCCCGGATGGCGGACAACAGGAGGACGGTGGCCATCCGGGCCATGATGGCAACAACCCGCCGCGTCCGCAGAATGGCCAGCAACCGATTCAGCACAACGGCCAGAGCCAAAATCAAGCCAACGACCAATGGCAGACCCGTCCAGCGCCGGACTACAACAGCCGTGTGCGTTCGCCGCCACCGCCGCCGCAACTGCCGGCCAATGACCTGCCCATCCAGCCTCGCCCGGACACCGTGCAACAGACCCAACAGCCTCGGCGTGGTTACTATCAGGATGAGCCGCGGCGCAACGATTCCAACGCGCACTGGCGTGGCTATACCGGCGCACCTTCCAACGACAGCAACCAGTGGCAGGGCCGTCCCAGTGGCCACGGCAACGGTTGGGGCCCCGGCCCGCAGTATCGTCCGGGGCATGTGATCGACCGCTTCCCGGACCGCGACTACCGTGTGCCTTATGGGGGCCGGGATTACTACTATTCCGGCGGCTACTGGTATCGCCCGCAGGGCCCGCGCTACGTGGTGGTGCAGCCGCCGCGCGGAATTCGCGTCCAGTACCTGCCCGATTATGCCCGTGAAGTCTGGATAGGGGGTTCATTGCTGTTCTTCGCGGCCGGCTCCTACTACGCCTATCAGGACAGTACCCAGGACTACAGGGTGGTCGAGCCGCCTGGTCAACCGTTGGCGATCGGCAATGGCTACGATGTAGAGGCTTATCCAGCGAACGGACAGTCACGGGAGCAGGTCAACCAGGATGGCTATGATTGCTATCGCTGGGCAGTCGAGCAGAGTGGTTTTGATCCGAGGGTCGATACCTATCAGCCGGACCCGGCGGTGGTACAAACCTACCGTCAGGCCCAGGGCGGGTGCTTGAGCAGTCGCGGTTATCGGGTGACGTTCTGAGCCCCGGCCTTGACGACTTCCTGCGGATCGGCGTGCACCAGCACTTCGGCCCGCGGGTAGACGGCATGAATCGCATCGGCAGCCTGATCGCTGATGCCATGGGCGACTGACAGGGTCAGTTCCCCCGGCAACTCAAGGTGCAGTTGCACAAACCACTGGTTGCCGGAAATCCGCGTGCGCAAATCATGGGCGCCCAGTACCCCCGGTACACCGCAGGCCAGCTCCAGCATGTGCTGGCTGACATCCGGCGGCAGCTCCTCATCCATCAATACCGCAAAGCTTTCCCGGGCGATCGTCACCGCGCTCCAGAAAATGTAGGCGGCAATGCCCAGGCCGAACCAGGGGTCGACCTGGTGCCAGCCAAACCCGGCGAGCACCAGCGCCACCAGGATGCTGCCATTGAGCAGCAGGTCCGAACGGTAATGCAGGGAGTCGGCGCGCACCGCGTTGGAGCCGGTGGCCTTGACCACGCGATGCTGCACCATCAGCAGCGCCAGGGTCAGGCCCAGCGAGAACAGGATCACTCCGATGCTGATCCAGGGTGCGCCCACCGGTTCTGGATGCTTGAGCCGGTCCCATGCCTGCAGCGCGATTAACACCGCACTGCCGCCGATGAACAGCGCCTGGGCCATGCCGGCCAGTGACTCGGCCTTGCCATGCCCGTAGCGATGGTCGTCGTCGGCCGGGCGCAAGGCGTAGTGCACGGCCAGCAGGTTGAGCAGCGAAGTCACGCCGTCAAGCGCCGAGTCGGTCAGCCCGGCGAGCATGCTCACCGAGCCGCTCAGCCACCAGGCGATGGCTTTGGCGACGATCAGCGTGCAAGCCACCGCCACTGAGGCACGGGTCGCCAATCGCAGCAGGCGGGCGTGTTCGACGCTTGAGATCATGGGTGCGGATTTTCCTTATCGTGCCCCGATTAAGCGGCGGGTTGCAGGCCGAACATGGCCAGTTGCTGGGCGCTACCCTTGTGCTGGATCAGGCGTGGATCGTCCAGCGGCAAGCTGCGGCCCGTTTCACGCTCCAGGATAGTCTGCAACTTGAGGTTATCGACCTTGCCGTCGGCACCGATGGCTTCCTTGAGTTTTTCCGGCGCCACCTGTGCGGTTTCGCCCGGTGCGTAGTAAATCGCGCCGGTGGCGAAATCCACGGCGAACGCGATCAGGCCGGGGATGATATAGAACAGCAGGCCCACGGCATCGAGCACGGCAATGGCCGGGTCGATCTTGCCGTCGATCTGGCCACGGCGATCAGGGTAGAAAATCGAACCGCATGCGGTGATCTGGGTTAGCAGGGTCGCGATCAATACACCGCCAATCAGGCGAAAGGGAACACGCATGTGAAATCTCCTGGGTAATTTCAAAACGAAGCGTAGTCGGTAGAAATTAAGACCCTGACGAACGCCCCGCAGTTCGCCGTTATACTCGCCGCTCTGTTTGGGAGCCAGCATGATTTCTTTGCCGATTGATGAAGTTTTACCCGCTCTGCGTGAAGCTCTCGCTGCACGCCACGAAGCGGTGCTCGAAGCACCGCCCGGTGCCGGTAAGACCACCCGTGTGCCCTTGGCCTTGCTGGATGAGCCGTGGCTGGCCGGGCAGACCATCCTGATGCTCGAGCCGCGCCGCCTGGCCGCGCGGGCGGCCGCGGAGCGCCTGGCCAGTGAGCTGGGCGAGAAGGTCGGCGAAACGGTGGGTTATCGCATCCGGCTCGACAGCAAGGTCGGCCCCAACACCCGAATCGAAGTGGTTACCGAGGGTATCCTCACCCGGCGTTTGCAGGATGACCCCGCGCTTGAGGGCGTGGGCCTGTTGATCTTCGACGAGTTTCACGAGCGCAGTCTCGACGCCGACCTGGCGCTGGCCTTGAGCCTCAATGGCCGGGAACTGTTCCGTGACGATCAGCCGCTGAAAATCCTCTTGATGTCGGCCACCCTGGAAGGCGAACGGCTGGCCGGATTGCTCGACGATGCGCCGATCCTGCGCAGCGAAGGGCGCATGTACCCGGTGGCGATGCGCTGGGGCCGGCCATTCCAGGCAGGCGAGTTCATCGAGCCACGGCTGGTGCAGACCATCCTCGAAGCCTTGAACGACGAAACCGGCAGTGTGCTGGTGTTCCTGCCGGGGCAGGCCGAGATCCGTCGCGTGCATCAACAACTGGCCGATGCGCTGGGCGATAACACGCAAATCCTGCTCTGCCCATTGCACGGTGAGCTCGACCTCGCCGCGCAACGGGCGGCGATTGATCCGGCGCCGCCGGGTCAACGCAAAGTGGTGCTGGCCACCAACATCGCCGAGACCAGCCTGACCATCAACGGCGTGCGGGTGGTGATCGACGCCGGGTTGGCGCGGGTACCGCGATTCGATCCTGGCAGCGGCATGACCCGCCTCGACACCCAGCGTATTTCCAAGGCCAGTGCTACCCAGCGCGCGGGCCGGGCAGGGCGACTGGAACCGGGTGTGTGCTATCGCTTGTGGTCGCAGGATCAGCACGAACAATTGGCGGCTTACGGCAGTGCGGAAATTCTTTCGGCGGATCTCGCCGGGTTGGCGCTGCAGCTGGGGCGTTGGGGCGTGACACCGGGCCAGTTGGTTTGGCTTGATGTACCTCCGGCAGCCGCTTATGCACAAGCTCAGGACTTGCTGGTTCGTCTGGGCGCGCTGGAGGGCGAAGCACTGACACGCCATGGTCAGGCCATGGCCGAGCTGCCAGCGCATCCTCGTATCGCGCACCTGTTGTTACGTGGACAGGCGCTCGGCTTGGCGGACATGGCTTGCGATGTCGCGGCCTTGCTCGGCGAGCGCGATATCCTGCGTGGCGCCGGCGCCGATCTGCACAGTCGACTGGCGCTGTTGTCCGGCGAAGCGCGCGGCGCTCGTGGCGCCCAGGGCGGCGTACAACGGGCCCGGCAGCTGGCGCGGCAATACCGCGGCTATTTGCGCGCCAAGGCGTCGGAGCCGGTCAGTGATCCCGATCATCCACGCTGGCTCGGTGCACTGCTGGCCTTGGCTTATCCCGACCGCGTTGCGCAACAACGCCGTGCCGGCGGCGCCGAGTATCGCCTGGCCAACGGTCGCGCCGCGCTGTTCGCCGAAGCCGACAGTCTGATGAAACAGCCGTGGCTGGTGATCGCCGATCTCGGCAGCCGACAGGGCCAGCGTGAAGAGCGGATTTATCTGGCGGCGGATTTCGATCCGGCGTTATTCGACTCGGTGCTGGCCGAACAGGTGCGATGCGTCGATCAACTGGATTGGGATGAGCGCGAAGGCGTGCTGCGGGCCGAGCGCCAACGCAAGGTGGGCGAGCTCATCCTCAGCCGCGAACCGCTGACCGGTCTCGATGAAACCGCCCGCAGCCAGGCGTTGGTCAGCCTGGTGCGGCGCAAAGGCCTGGAGCTGCTGCCGTGGACCCCGGAGTTGCGCCAATGGCAGGCACGGGTGGCGTTGTTGCGCCAGCTGGACCTGGGCGGCAAGGGCGAAAGCGATTGGCCGGATGTCAGCGATGCGGCGCTGCTGAACACCCTTGAGCATTGGCTGATGCCGTATCTGGGCAAAGTCTCGCGACTCAGTCATTTCGCCAATCTTGACCTGCCCGGCATCGTTCATAACCTGTTGCCATGGCCTCTGCCGCTACGCTTGGACGAGTTGGCGCCGCACCACCTGAGCGTGCCATCGGGTTCATCGATTCGCCTGGATTACAGCGAACAGCCGCCGATTCTGGCCGTGCGCTTGCAGGAGCTGTTCGGCCTGGCCGAAACCCCACGCATCGCCGGTGGCCGGCAGGTGGTCAAGTTGCATTTGCTGTCCCCGGCGCGCCGGCCCGTGCAGGTGACCCAGGACTTGGCGAACTTCTGGCGCAGCACTTACGCCGATGTGAAAAAAGATCTCAAGGGACGCTACCCGAAACATTACTGGCCGGACGACCCGCTGGTGGCCGAAGCCACGGCACGGATCAAGCCGCGCAAGCAATGACGCCGCGATCTACGGCGCGGCGGGCAGCAGGAACCGTGCAATCACCGGCAGGTGATCGGAGATGCGCAGGGTATCGTCTTGCCGCACCGTCGCTTCGACCCGTTTGATTCTCGGGCTGTAGAACAGATAGTCGACGGTCCGGTCCGGGCCGTTCAGACCGGCATCGTTCGGGTAATGGGTCAGCCAGCGCGCGCGGTCGATGCCGCTGGATTCGTTGTTGGTGGGAATCATCGGGTACTTGTCCCACAGCAGATGCAGGGCGCTGTCGGCGGAGTAGGGGGTGCGCTGTTCGCTGGGCAGGCGCTGGTATTGCCCCAGTGGCAGCAGGTTGAAGTCGCCACCGATCAGCCAGGGCGTGCCGCGGCTTTCGAACTTGTCGAGAACCTTGGCCACGGCCGCGACCTGTGCCTGCAGCGTCTCGTCAGGTTGGGTCGCTCGCTCCAGATGGGTATTGAGGACGGCGAGCTGGCCGCCGTCGCTCAATGGCAGGTACGTCACCAGCAAGGCGTTTTTCGGCTGGAACTGGCGACTGATCGGGTTGGCCGATGCGATGGGCAATTGCAGGCGTTCGGCGTGCTCGATCCGATAGCGACTCAGGGTCGCCAGTTGCCGGCCGACGCTGCCGAAAATGTGCGGGTTGGGCACGAAGTCAGCCTTCCAGTCGAAGGCGTGGGCGCTGCACGGATACAGGTCGGCGAGCCGCTCCTGCAGCAATTTGAGCTGGTTCTGGTAGTCGCTGGCCTTGGCGCCGTCATCGAGTTCCTGTAGCAGCACGACGTCCGGCTGCTCGTCGCGGATCACTCGCGCCACTTCGTCGAGGCTGAAGGCCATGTCTTCCGGTGTGGGGGAATCGTCGGTGCCAGCGGCCAGGTCATTCCAGAAAACATAGCGCTTGCCCGCCAGGTACTGGACGTTCCACGTCATGACCTTCAGTGCCTGGCCGGGTGCCAGCCCTGGCGCTTGAGTACTGCACGCGACCGGCGCTATTTCCCTGGCTTCGGGGCGCCAGGTCAGGCTGTACGTCATCACGCAGACTACGCCGATGACGATTAACAATCCCAGCAAGGTGTAGCGCAGTAGTCGGGTCATGGCTCGGCTTATCGCGTTACGGAAGTTGCCTGCGAGCATACCCGACTGACGAGCGGTCGCCCACGGTCAACGTGGTCCATCGATTTTTTCCGGTACTTCGCTGATCAGCATGAACAGGCGGAACAGCACCACGCTGGTAAACAGTTGCAAGAAACTGTGGGCACTGTCGATCAGCAGCGAGATCGCCGGGTTTTGCGGCTCAGGGTACGCCGCCAACGTTGCACCCTTGAGCAGCCACAACGGCCCCATCACACAAAGGATGCACACCAGGATGCGCATGAAGTGGCCACGGGTCAGGCGCAGGCTTTCCTTCATGGCCTGCAATGGCGCCAAGCCACGCAGCACCAGCAGGTACTCGCCGAAAGCCAGGGTCACCATCAGCCAGATGCCCGGCAGGAAGTACAGCGACAAGCCCAGCAGGATCAGCAAGGTGTTCAGGGCGGTCAGCAAGGCGAAGCGCGGCCAAAGATAGGCGGACCTCGACAGCAGCTCGCGGTTACTGGGCGATTCGCCTCGGCTGCGGGCATCGAGGAACAGGATCAGGGCGGCGGTGTACAACGGATAGACCAGCAAGCCGACGATCACACTGATACCGGGGAAACTGTCCGGCTCGGTGGAATGGTCGACCACTTGTTGCAACAGGGCCTCGATGATTATCAGTGGCAGACACAGCTGCACGATCTGGCCCAGATTGCGTTTGAAGAAATACAAGGAGTCACGCAGTACATCGAACGGATTCATCGGTTGGTATCGCTGGTTGAAAGCAGTGGCCCACTTTAACCGATGATGCGCGGGAGGGCGCAAACGTAAACGTTCGGTAAAGCTCATTGAAACAACTTGTTTCAGCCTCCATTAAGGTCGAGCGCCTTATCCTTTATGGGTAAAGGCAACGATTTTCCCGGCAATCTACGAGGTCGCCATGAACAGCGAAGAACAAACCCTGATCGATGGACTGTTTTCCCGGCTGCAACAGGCCGAGACGGACTCAGCCCCGCGCGACGCCCAAGCCGAGGCGCGGATCAAGGAACACCTGGCGCGCCAACCGGCGGCGGGTTATTTCATGACCCAAGCGATTCTGGTGCAGGAGGCGGCGATCAAGAGCCTCGACGGGCAGAACCAGCAGCTGAATGCGCAAATCCAGAAATTGCAGGCCGAACTGCAGCAAGCCAAGGCGCAAACGCCGGCCCCGGCGTCGAGCGGCGGCTTTTTGTCGAGCATTTTTGGTGGTAGTTCGCAGCCTGCGCCCGCGCAAAGTGCGCCGGTATCTGGCGGTGGCGGCTGGCGCGAGCCGGCGCGGCCTTCGTTCAACACGCCGCCGCAACAGAGCTTCGGTGCTTCTCCACAGCAGGGCTATGCACCCCAGCAACAGGCCCCCGCGGCGGGTGGCGGCTTTCTCGGTGGGGCGCTGAAAACCGCGGCCGGTGTGGCGGGTGGCGTGATGCTGGCACAAGGCATCAGCAGTCTGTTCCACCACAACCAGGCACCCCAGGAAATCGTCGAAGTCATCAAGGAACAACCGGCCCAGGTCAACGACCAGGGCAACAATGGCTGGGGCGATGACCAGCGCATGGCCGGCAACGATACCTATGCCAACAATCAGGGCGGTTTTGCCGACGCTGACTACAGCGACGACAGCTCATCGTTCTTTGGCGGCGACGACGACTCCTTCGTCTGATGCACCATTCGTCCGGGGCGCTGCGGCGCTTCGGGCCGATTATTCGCGAAACTCTGCTTTTGGCTGGCATACTGGGCGACTTTTCGGGCCTGGTGCCTGACCCTGCCTGCGCTTTATCGAGGTGTCCGGTGAAAAAAATCGCAGTGTTCGCCGATGTCCAGAACCTCTACTACACCGTACGCCAGGCTTATGGCTGCCACTTCAACTATGCCGCGTTGTGGGCTGATATCAGCAAGCAAGGCGAGATTGTCGAGGCCTACGCCTACGCGATCGATCGTGGCGACAGCAAACAGCAGCAGTTCCAGCAGATCCTGCGCAACCTCGGTTTCACCGTGAAGCTCAAGCCCTATATCCAGCGCAGCGACGGCTCGGCGAAGGGCGACTGGGACGTGGGCATCACCCTCGACATCATGGACGCGGCCGACCATGTCGATGAAGTGGTGCTGGCTTCTGGCGACGGTGATTTCGACATGCTGCTGGAACGCATCATCAGCAAGCACGGCGTTCAAGCGGTGGCCTACGGCGTACCTGGCCTGACGGCCAACTCACTGATCCGCGCCGCCAGCCGCTACGTGCCGATCGAAGGCGCGTTGCTGCTCAAGAATTGATTTTTACGGAGTTCAAACAGGTTTGGAACGCATAGCAGTCATCGACTTTGAAACCACCGGGATCTCTCCGAGCAGCAGTTGCCGGGCCACGGAAATTGCCGTGGTGATCCTTGAACAAGGGCGCATCGTCGAGCGTTACCAGAGCCTGATGAACGCCGGCGTGCGCGTCCCGGGCTTCATCGAACAACTGACCGGAATCAGCAACGCCATGCTGCGCACCGCGCCTTCGGCCGAGCAGGTGATGAACGAGGTCAACGAGTTCGTCGGCACCACGCCCTTGCTGGCCCACAACGCCGCATTCGACCAGAAGTTCTGGGACTTCGAACTGGGGCGGATCAAACGCACGCGGCTGCAGAACTTTGCCTGCTCACTGTTGCTCGCCCGGCGCCTGATGCCTGCGGCTCCGAACCACAAGCTCGGCACCCTCACCACCTTCGCCAACCTGCCCCACACCGGCAAGGCTCACCGGGCCATGGCCGATGCGGAAATGGCGGCCAACCTGACGGTACACCTGGCCGAAGAGCTGCGGCACAGGCATGGCTTGAGCGAGCTGTCCCATGATCTGTTGTGCAAATTGCAGAAAGTGCCGGCGGCGAAGGTCAATGAACACCTGAAGCGGCATCGTGGGTTCTGACCGCGACAGGATTCCCCTGTGGGAGCGAGCCTGCTCGCGAAAGCGGAGTGTCAGTCGACATCAATGTTGAATGATCAATTGCTTTCGCGAGCAGGCTCGCTCCCACAGGGGATCACCTACAACAATTAAATGCCCTTGCCATTCCCTTCCAACTGCCCCAACGGCACCCGTTTCTCGATGGCACTCGACAACACGATCGACGTCTTGCTGAAACCAAACGTGGCAATCCGGTTGATCAGCTCTTCCAGCTCCGGCATCGAGCCCACCGCCGCTTGCATGATCACGCATGGGTCACCAGTCACGCGGTGGCATTCGGTCAATTGCGGGATCTTGATCAGGTCGTCGTAGGCTTTCTGGTTGCCGTGCTGGTTCAACCGCAGTTCAATCACACACTGGATCGGCAAGCCGAGCTTGGCCATGTCGACTTTCGCCTGGTAACCGGTAATCACGCCGCTGGCTTCGAGTTTCGCCACGCGTTCGGCCACGGCCGGGGCGGAGAGGTTGACCTTGCGCGCCAGGTCGGCGTAAGACGCGCGTCCGTTTTCCAGCAGGGCGCTGAGCAGCATGCGGTCGTACTTATCCATCGAGGCAGCTCCTGAAAATGTCGGACTTTCGAAAGCACGGTTTATAGCGCTGAACTCCGTGTTTTGAAAAGTGTACCGGCGGTTTAAACAGGTTTTGTAACTTATTTTCCAGCGTTAGCCTTTCTAGAATAGCCGTTCACCTGTTCTGCCTGTGAGCTGCCCATCATGTCCGGCCTACGTCGCTTCCCCTTACCGTTGATTGCTGCCTTTTTCGCGCTGTACGTGATTTGGGGCTCGACCTACCTGGTGATCCGCATCGGTGTGGAGTACTGGCCGCCCTTGCTGCTCGCCGGCATTCGCTTCGTGATCGCTGGAAGCCTGATGTACGCCTTCCTGCGCTGGCGCGGCGCGCCAGCGCCGACCTGGGCACAATGGAAAGCCGCGGGGATCATCGGCGTATTGCTGCTGGCGTGCGGCAACGGCGCGGTCAGCGTGGCCGAACACACAGGCGTGGCTTCCGGCGTGGCCGCGTTGGCGGTGGCGACGGTGCCGCTGTTTACCTTGCTCTGTGGCTACTTCTGGGGGGCGCGCAATACCCGTCTTGAATGGGCGGGTGTTGCACTCGGGATGATTGGCATCGTCATGCTTAATCTCGGTTCCAACCTGCAATCGAGTCCTTTGGGTGCGGCATTGCTGATCTTCGCCGCGGCAACCTGGGCATTCGGCTCAGTGTGGAGCAAACACTTGCCATTGCCTCAAGGCGCAATGGCCAGTGCCGTGGAAATGCTGGTCGGCGGCGTGGTATTGCTGATCGGCAGTGCGGTGAGCGGCGAGCACCTGGAGCAGGTCCCGCCCATCGAGGGTTGGGCGGCGCTGGCGTATTTGACCGTGTTCGGCTCGATCATTGCCTTCAACGCCTACATGTATCTGCTCAAGCATGTGCGTCCGGCGGCGGCCACCAGTTATGCCTACGTCAACCCGGCGGTGGCCGTGTTGCTGGGGATTGTGTTTGTCGGAGAAACCATTGGCATCGAAGAAGCATTGGCCATGCTGGTGATCATCAGTGCCGTGGTGCTGATTGGCCTGCCGCAGTGGCGTCGCACACCGGAACGGCCAGTGGTGAAGTTGGAGCCGACGGCGGTACCGACAGAATCCCGTGTGAATTAGGGTAAACTGCGCGCCATTGCAAACATGTTTCGCGTAATCGCGCTGATTTTTCCTACGGTACTCCCATGACTTTCGCCACCCTTGGCCTGATCGAACCCTTGCTGCGCTCCCTTGAGACGCTCGGCTACCAGACCCCGACGCCGGTTCAGGCGCAAGCCATTCCGGCGGTGCTGGCCGGTCGCGACCTGATGGCCGCCGCCCAGACCGGCACCGGCAAGACCGCTGGTTTCGCGCTGCCACTGCTGCAGTTGCTGGCCATGGAAGGTCCGAAAGTCACCGCCAACTCGGTGCGTGCGCTGATTCTGGTGCCGACCCGAGAGCTCGCCGAGCAGGTTCACGAAGCGGTTCGCCAATATGCCGAGAACCTGCCGTTGCGCACCTACGCGGTGTACGGTGGCGTCAGTATCAACCCGCAAATGATGAAGCTGCGCAGCGGCGTCGACCTGTTGGTGGCGACCCCGGGCCGTTTGCTCGACCTGTTCCGCCAGAACGCACTGAAGTTCAATCAGCTGCAAACCCTGGTGCTGGACGAGGCCGACCGCATGCTCGACCTGGGTTTCTCCGAAGAACTGGCGAATATCTATCGAGCACTGCCTAAGAAGCGCCAGACGCTGCTGTTCTCCGCCACGTTCTCCGACGACATTCGCCTGCTCGCCGGGCAAATGCTCAATGACCCGCTGAGTATCGAAGTCAGCCCGCGCAACGTTGCCGCCAATACGGTCAAGCAATGGATCGTGACGGTGGACAAGAAGCGCAAGCCGGAGTTGTTTGTGCACTTGATGCGCAAGGGCAAGTGGAAGCAGGTGCTGGTGTTCGCCAAGACCCGCAACGGCGTGGACGCGCTGGTGGAAAAACTCCAGGGCCTGGGCATCAACGCCGATGGCATCCACGGCGACAAGCCGCAGGCGACCCGTCAGCGCGCGCTGGACCGCTTCAAGCTCAGTGAAGTGCAGATACTGGTCGCCACCGATGTCGCGGCCCGCGGCCTGGATATCGAAGACCTGCCGTTGGTGGTCAACTTCGATTTGCCGATCGTGGCCGAGGATTACATCCACCGTATCGGTCGCACCGGGCGTGCCGGCTCCACGGGCGAGGCGATTTCACTGGTATGCGCCGATGAAGTAAATCTGCTGTCGGCCATCGAGATGTTGACCCGCCAGACGCTCAAGCGTCAGAACGAACCGGACTTCGAGCCAGAGCATCGCGTGCCGGACACCGACGCCAGTGGTCAGGTAATCAAGAAGCCGAAGAAACCGAAGAAGCCAAAAACGTCGGGTGGTGGCGGCAAGCGCAATCTCGGCAAGTGGGTCGATAGCGGGGAGGCTGCGCCAACGGAGCCTTCGATCAAGCCTGTGCGCAAGGTGCCGGTGTTCAACACTGGGCCGCGTAAGCGTAAGCCTTGATTAGCGGCGGCGTCTGTTAGGCCGCCTTCGTCGGAACGCCGCCCGGAGCAAGCTCGCTCCCACATTGATCTTCTGTGAACACTGTATTTGTGTACGACACAGACCCATTGTGGGAGCGAGCCTGCTCGCGAAGGGCGCGCCTTGGTCTTCAGCCCTTGCGCTGCAACCACTCCACCATCCCCAACCCCGCCGCACGCCCACTGGCGAAACACGCGGTCAGCAGATAGCCACCCGTCGGCGCTTCCCAGTCGAGCATTTCCCCCGCGCAGAAAACGCCAGGCATTTGCTTGAGCATCAACCGCTCATCCAGAGCTTCGAACAACACGCCCCCCGCGCTGCTGATCGCTTCGTCCAGCGGTCGAGGTTTCACCAGGGTCATGGGCAACGCCTTGATCGCTTTGGCCAGCAATGCCATGTCGGTAAAGGTTTGGGCAGATGTCAGCTCCCGCAACAACGCCGCTTTCACCCCATCGATGCCCAGCTGACTGTGCAAATGTTTAGCCATCGAGCGTGAGCCGCGCGGCTTGCTCAGTGCAGCCTGGATTTTATCCACAGGTCGGCCTGGCAGAAGGTCCAGGTGAATGGTTGCCGAGCCGTGCTGGTTGATCGCTTCACGGATCGCTGCCGACAGGGCGTAGATCAGGCTCCCTTCAATCCCGGTCGCAGTGATCACACATTCACCCAGCCTAGGTGCGTCATCATTGAGGCCGATCGCAATGTTTTTCAGCGGCGCACCGGCGAATTTGCTGACCATCAAATCACTCCAGGCCTGCACCTCGAAGCCGCAATTACTTGGCTGCAGCGGCGCGAGTCCTACAGCCTTTTGCTCCAGTGGCAGCATCCACGCACCGTCCGAACCCAGGCGCGACCAACTGCCGCCACCCAGGGCGAGCAGGGTGGCATCGGCTTGGACAGTTTTTTCGCCATCGGGGCTGTCGATGCGCAAACCGCCGCGATCATCCCAGCCGAGCCAGCGGTGACGGGTGTGGATAACTACGCCGCTATCGCGCAGGCGTTTGAGCCAGGCACGCAACAGCGGCGCGGCTTTCATGTCGGTTGGAAAGACCCGGCCGGAACTGCCGACGAAGGTGTCGATGCCCAGGTCATGAATCCACTGGCACAACGCATCGGCCCCAAACGCGCGCAGCAATGGCGCAATCTGGGGCGCGCGTTCGGCGTAGCGCGAGAGAAACGCCGGGTAGGCTTCTGAGTGGGTGATGTTCATGCCGCCGACGCCGGCCAACAGGAACTTTCGCCCCACTGAAGGCATGCCGTCGTACAGGTCGACCTTGACCCCGGCCTGGCTCAACACTTCGGCCGCCATCAAGCCGGCGGGGCCGCCACCGATGATGGCGACATGGGAAGGGGAGGCGGTCGGGGATTGGGTCATGGGGTGCACTGCGGTTTTGGCCGATAAGCCGGGCATTCTAACAGCCCAGTCCCCGGTGGGAGCGAGCCTGCTCGCGAATGCGTTATGTCAGACGCATCATGGTTGGATGTGCTGCCGCCTTCGCGAGCAGGCTCGCTCCCACAAAGGTTTCGTTGGCGTGATTGAGACTGGTTAAAAAACAACCACCGCTCCGCAGCCCACACCCCGCAAGGCCTGCAGTCCCTTTCACTCAGGTTATCCACAGGCGGCTCCACAGGCATTGTGGGTAAAGCATGCACAACTCAGTGACAGCCTGATGACTGCCAGACCCGCTCGGCGCTGTGATGCAGGATGCCATGGCGGCGGGCGAGGGCCTGGCGGTCCTTGCTGTAGCCGCCGCCGATCACGCCGACCACCGGGATATCGCGGCCCAGGCAATGGCGCATGACGGCTTCATCGCGAGCGGCGACGCCTTGGTCTGTCAGCTTCAGGTAACCGAGCGCATCATCCTTGTGCACATCGACACCTGCGTCATAGAGCACCAGGTCTGGCTGATAGAGGGGCAAGAGGTAGTTGAGCGCATCGTCCACCACTTTCAGGTAATCGGCATCGCCCATGCCGTTGGGAAGCGGGATGTCCCAGTCACTTTCGGCCTTGCGTGCGGGAAAGTTCTTTTCGCAGTGCAGGGAAACGGTCACTGCCTCTGGAGTGTCATGCAGAATTCGTGCAGTGCCGTCGCCCTGATGCACATCGCAGTCGAAGATCAACACCCGATTCACCCGGCCACTCTCCAGCAGGAAACGGCTGATCACCGCCAGGTCATTGAAGATGCAGAAGCCGGCGGGGTAATCGTAATGCGCATGGTGGGTACCTCCGGCCAGGTGGCAGGCCAGGCCATGCTCCAGCGCCTGCTCCGCCGCCAGCAACGAACCGCCGACCGCCCGCACCGTGCGCCGGGCCAGGGCTTCGCTCCAGGGCAGGCCGAGCCGCCTCTGGTCCTCGCGGGACAAGTCGCCACTCATGTAGCGCTCGATATACGAAGGGTCATGGGCGAGGGCGAGAATGTCCGCCGGGCACAACTGTGGGCGCAGCAGGTCGGCGTCGCGCGTCAGGCCGCTGTCCACCAGGTGATCGCGCAGCAGGCGAAACTTGTCCATGGGAAAGCGGTGATCCGCCGGGAACTCGGGACTGTAGTCTTCGTGGTAGATCAGCGGCAGGGGCATGATGATTTCGTTGCGCAATGAGTGAAGGATCCTACCAGCGTTGTAGACTGGCGGCATGGAATTGGGGAGGGAACGATGGAGCCGATACTCGAACTGGCGAGCGCTCGATTGCTATTGCGGCAGTGGCGCGATGAGGATTTGCCGGAGTTTGCCGCGATGTGCGCCGATCCACAGGTCATGCGCTATTTTCCCGCACCCTTGAGCCGATTGGAAAGTGCCTCGTTGATTGGCAGGGTTCGCGAGCACTTTGCCGAGCACGGTTTTGGCTTCTGGGCGCTGGAGCGCAAAGACACCGGCCAGTTCATTGGTTTTACCGGTCTGGGCGTGGTCGGGTTCGACGCGCCTTTCACACCGGCCATTGAAATCGGCTGGCGCCTGGCGCGCGAGCATTGGGGCCTGGGTTATGCCAGCGAAGCGGCATGGACCGCTCTACGCTGCGGGTTTGATCGCCTGGTTCTGGATGAAGTCGTGTCCTTTACCACGGTCGGCAACCTGCCGTCGCAGAAAGTCATGCAGGCGATCGGCATGCAATACGATCCGGCCGATGATTTCGATCATCCCAGGCTTGCCCTCGATCATCCTCTGCACCACCACGTGCTGTATCGCATCAGCCGCGAACAATGGCTGCAAACCTTGCATGGATAACCTGGCACGGACGTTTACAATGGCCCCTATGTTGGCACGGGCCAGAAAGTGAATTGACCGACGCAGCCAGGACTGCGCGGCATTGCGTTGTGTGAGGAGAGTCTGAATGAGCCAAGTGTTGGATGATCTGGTCGACCTGCTGAGCCTGGAATCGATCGAAGAAAACCTGTTCCGCGGCCGTAGCCAGGACTTGGGTTTTCGTCAGCTGTTCGGTGGCCAGGTGCTCGGTCAGTCGCTGTCGGCAGCCAGTCAGACCGTTGAAGAGGCACGCCATGTGCATTCGCTGCATGGTTATTTCCTGCGCCCGGGCGACGCCAAGATGCCAGTGGTTTATTCCGTGGACCGCGTGCGCGACGGCGGCAGTTTCAGCACTCGCCGGGTCACGGCGATCCAGAAAGGCCAGCCGATCTTCACCTGTAGCGCCTCGTTCCAGTACGACGAAGAAGGTTTCCAGCACCAGACACAAATGCCGCAGGTGGTCGGACCGGAAAACCTGCCATCGGAACTGGAACTGATCCAGCAACGCGCCCACCTGATTCCCGAGCACATGCGTGAAAAACTGCTATGCCCGAAACCGATCGAGTTCCGACCCGTCACCGAGGAAGATCCCTACAACCCCAAAGCCAGCGATCCGATCAAATACGTCTGGTTTCGCGCCGACGGGGCCTTGGCCGACTCCCCGGCATTGCACAAGTATTTGCTGGCCTACGCGTCGGACTTCGGTCTGCTGACCACCTCGATGCTGCCCCACGGAAAATCGGTCTGGCACAAGGATATGCAGGTCGCCAGCCTCGACCACGCGCTGTGGTTCCACGCTGACCTGCGCGCCGATGACTGGTTACTGTATGCGATGGACAGCCCATGGGCCGGCAACTCTCGCGGCTTCTCCCGTGGCAGCGTATTCAACCGCGCCGGGCAACTGGTGGCCTCGGTCACCCAGGAAGGCCTGATTCGCCATCGCAAGGATTGGGCATGAGCCTGGCCGACGTACGTCATTGGGTGTTCGACATGGACGGCACCCTGACGGTGGCTGTGCATGATTTCGCAGCGATTCGCATCGCGTTGGCGATCCCGCCAGAAGCCGACATCCTGACGCATCTGGCGGCGCTGCCGGCCGATGAAGCCAGCGCCAAGCACGCCTGGCTGCTCGAGCACGAGCGCGATCTGGCGCTAGGTTCGAAACCGGCACCGGGGGCTGTGGAGCTGGTGCGTGAATTGGCCGGGCGCGGTTATCGCCTGGGCATTCTCACGCGCAATGCCCGTGAACTCGCGCATGTCACGCTGGAGGCTATCGGCCTGGCCGACTGCTTTGCGGTAGAAGATGTGTTGGGTCGCGATGAAGCGCCACCGAAGCCGCATCCAGGAGGATTGCTGAAACTGGCCGAAGCCTGGAAGGTGTCGGCCAGCGATATGGTGATGGTCGGTGATTACCGTTTCGACCTCGACTGCGGTCGTGCGGCGGGAGCGCGGACGGTGTTGGTCAACCTGCCGGATAATCCGTGGCCCGAGTTGACCGATTGGCATGCGAGCGATTGTGTCGAGTTGCGGCAGATGCTGTCGGTGTGATTTTTAAGGGGCAAAGATCGCAGCCTGCGGCAGCGCCTACGGAAACAACGCCTGCTGCCCCTGCGGTGAAGTAAACATCCCATCCCCGTTATGCCCGACCCCGGGCACCTCAATCAATTGCTGCTGCAGCCCTTGGGGTTGCAGCCGCTTCAGGTAAGCGAAGTAGTAGCGCCCCCGGGCCAATCGATACGGCCCCTGAGCCTTAGCCTCGCAGGATTTATCCAGCGCCGGGTGGTTCGGGTCGACGTCCTGCTGCCCCAGCAGATAAACGATGTTGCGCTTGAGGTACTTTTCCTGCAGCAGCGCGGCAGTTTGTCCTTCTGCATAGGCAGGTAGATCTGTCAGGCCGTATTTCCAGCGGTTGAATTGCGGACAACCCGCATGACTGAAGGCCACTGGCCGACGCTCATCGAAATAGGTGTAGGAAGAGGGGTTAGCGATCACATAGCGCACCTGCACGCCGGCAGTTTCCAGCGCGGGCTGGTCGTGGCCCAGCAAGGCGTAGCGCTGAACCACTTGAGCGCCCGCCGAATGACCGGCAATGACGATTTGCTTCAAGTCCGGAAATTGCTGGCGATCACCCAGGCGGGCAATGATTTCGTCCAGCGCTTCGTAGGAGCTCAGGCGAAAGGGGGCTGTGGATTCACCGCCAGCCATCCATTCATTGCCTTGCCAGCGCAAGACGGTGTCCGCTACCGGGTGCTGTGCAACGTCGTCTTCATTAAGAAATTGCGGCGCGATCACCAGGGTCGTAGCGCTTTGCCCGGCCAGTTCGGCCGCGCGTTCGGCGCTCTGGAGGTAGGTCTGCGCATTGCGCAAGCGCCCATGGACGATGATCAATACCCGCTCGATTTTTGGCGGGGCCGGGCTGATGCCCACCGCTATTTCACCGGACTTTAACAACAGGCGCCCGGGGCTGATTTCCTTGACCCCATGCTCCGCAGCCTGGGAGGCTGTGCAGGTAAACAGTAAGACTAACCACCACTTCTTCATTTACAGATTTTTCGCCGCAAAGGTATCGCACTGGCCAACCTGGCCCTGGGCGAATCCGGTTTTGAACCAGCGCACCCGTTGCGCTGACGTACCATGGGTAAACGAGTCCGGCACCACACGGCCCTGACCTTGTTGCTGCAAACGATCGTCGCCGATGGCGTTCGCAGCGTTTAACGCTTCTTCAATATCGCCCGGCTCCAACCAGTTCAGGCGCTTCTGCGCGTTGTTGGCCCAGACTCCGGCCAGGCAATCGGCTTGCAGTTCCTGGCGCACCAGCAACCCACCATCGCCTTCCATCTGCCGGCCTTGCTGGCGGGCAGCCTGAATCTTTGCCGAAACACCGAGCAAGGTTTGTACGTGGTGACCGACTTCGTGAGCGATCACATAGGCCTGGGCGAAATCGCCCGCGGCAGCGAAGCGCTGCGACATTTCCTGGAAGAAGGCCATGTCCAGATAAACCTTTTGGTCTGCGGGGCAATAGAAGGGGCCGGTCGCCGACGTCGCCAGTCCGCAGGCCGAATTGACCCGATTGCTGAACAACACCAGGGTCGGATCCTTATATTGCCGGTCCGCCTGCTGGAAAATCTGCCGCCAGGTGTCTTCGGTATCACCGAGAATCGAGCGGACGAACTCGGCCCCTTCATCAGTGGCCGGTGGCGCCTTGCGCGTCTGCGATGTGGTGGGCGCCGATTGTTCGCTCATCTGCCCAGTCAGTTGTCCGAGAATCTGCATCGGATCCTGGCCGGTGATCCAGCCGATGCCCACGATCAGCAGGATCGCCGTCAGGCTCAGGCCCTTGCCGCCACCAAAACGCATCCCGCCGCCACCGCCGCCGACATCATCGCCACGGGCATCGACCACGTTGTCGCTGCGTCGGCCTTTTTTCCATAGCATGTGGGAATCCTCTGATGTTGCGGGTAAAGAACCGTGGGATGAGTGTTGCTGCTCAGTTGGAGCGGCGCCAGTCCGGTCGTCAGACAGCCATGAGCGGCAGCGGTTCTATCCAGGCTGCGACATTAGAGGCTTCATTGACGGGCGGGTATCACAGCACCTCGGCGGCGAAGGTGTCACAGGCCTCCGGCAGGCCTGTGGCGAAACCGGTCTTGAACCAATTCACGCGCTGCAAAGAGGTGCCGTGGCTGAAGGTCTCTGGGCGAATCCGGGCATTGCGCGCCGCCTGCAACTGGTCGTCTCCGAACATTGCCGCGGCATCCAGGGCCGCTTCAATATCCCCCGGCTCCAGCCAGTCCAGGCGCTGTTGCGCATGGTGCGCCCAGACACCGGCCAGGCAATCGGCCTGCAACTCCGCACGCACTTCCAGCCCGCCATCGCCACTGACGGGTTGTTGCTCGAGCAAGGCTTTTTCGAACGGTTCGGAAAGGGCCAGCTCAAGCTGCACGTGATGGCCGATTTCGTGAGCGATGATGTAGGCGCGCGCGAAGTCACCGACCACTGAAAACTGCTGCTCAAGCGTGCGGAAAAATTCGAGGTCGAGGTACACCTGCCGATTGGCCGGACAATAGAACGGGCCACTGCCGGCGCTGGCGAATCCACAATCCGAAACCACACCATTGTTGAACAGTGTCAGGGTGGGATGTGGATATTGCCGGCCCATTTGCGCGAACAGTTGGTTCCAGGTGTCTTCGGTATCGCCCAGCACCGACTGGACAAACGTTAACTGCAGATCTGCTTCAGGCTCGATCGATGGTTGAGGGCGGGGGTGATCCAGGGTGTACGAGGGTTCGAGCTTGGTAACGTCTGCTGGCGTGTCCTGTGTCGAATAGAGCCCGGCGCTGGCCAGGGCGATGGCGGCCAGCCCAGCGGCCAGTGTTGTCCCTGTAAGCGTGCGGGCATCCTTGCCCTTGCGTATGTCGTTCACGTTTTTGCTGCGTCTTGCCTTGTTCCATAGCATGTTGGGGTCTCTCATAGATTGATGGGGCGTATAGCGCCGGGTCTATGAATAACCGCACTGGCAAAGGCGTGTGGGTGAAATGTGTAAGGTTTGATGAGGCCACGGTCATTGCGGTAGGTGTCGCACAATGAAAGTGGCTTTTTCGCGGTTATCGATCGAACGCGTCCCACATCGGTGCAAAGTCCGGACTGACCAGTCGCTCGCGCTTGGACAGGCCGGCGATCAGCGCACGGTCTAGATCATCCAGGTTGACGGCAAGTGCTGCCAGGTTGGCCAATTGGTTGGCCTCGCTACTGGCCTTGGGGATAGCTGCCACATTCGGTTGATCCAGCAGCCATTTGAGTGCGACCTGGGTCGGCGATACCCCGTGCTTGGCGGCGATCTGCTGGATAACCGGAACATCCGTCACCCTGTTGCGTGCCAGCGGCGAATAAGCCGTCAGTGCCAGATCGTGTTGACGGGCGTAGTCCAGCAGTGCGTTTTGCCCAAGCAGCACGTGGTACTCGACCTGGATGGCGGACAACGGCGCGCCGAGTTCCTCGACGACGGTGCGCAGCAGGGGGAGCGGGAAATTCGCCACGCCAATATTGCGCGCCAGCCCTTGCTCCTTGAATGACACCAGTGTTTCGATCGTACGCGGCAAGTCCCAATCGGTGCTGGGCCAATGGATCATGAAAAGGTCGATGTAGTCGCTATGCAAGGCCTTGAGGCTGCGGTCCATGGAATGGCGCATGGCGTCGGGTTGCAACTGGTCCCACCAGACCTTGCTGGTGACGTGGATTTGTTCGCGGGGTGCCTTACTGTTCAGCAGCGCCTGACCGACAGCGTCCTCATTGTTGTAGGCCGCTGCGGTATCGATGTGTCGATAACCCAGTGCCAGGGCTTGCTCAACTGCTCGCGTGCACGCTTCGCCGAGCATCGGCCAGGTGCCGAGGCCGAGCTTGGGCATGTTCAAACCCTGTGCGTTAACGATGTGCTGCATGGTCGATCTCCTTTTCATAAGCAGTGACGCCGGCGATATGACGCGCGGCGATGTAGCCGAACGTCAGCGCCGGCCCCAGGTTGATGCCGCCAGCAGGGTAGTGGCCGCCCATGATGCTGGCCATGTCGCCTCCCGCCGCGTAAAGGCCGGTGATGACCTGGCCCGAGTCGTCGAGGACCTGGGCGTGTTGATTGACCTTGAGCCCGGCAAAGGTGCCGAAACAACCCGCTTCGACTTTCACCGCATAGAACGGTCCTTGCTCGATCGGCGCAACGCAAGGGTTGGGCTGCTGCAGCGCATCACCCTGTTTGCAGTTATAGGGCGTTGAGCCGCGTCCGAACTGCGGGTCCTGGCCATTGCGCGCGTGGCGGTTGTAGTCCGACACGGTGGTGCGCAAGCCGACCGGATCGATGCCGCAAGCCTGTGCCAATTCCTCCAGTGTCTTGCCGGTTTTCAGATAACCACTGCGGATAAAGGGTGACAGCGGCACCGGAAACGGCCGGGAGATACCCAGGCCGTACCGTCGTTGAAAGCCATGGCTGCAGATCAGCCAGGAGGCCACTTCTTCGTCGGGCGGGGCGCTGGCTACCATGGCAGTCACATAGTCGTAGTAGCCGTTGGCTTCGTTGACGAAGCGCTGACCGTTGCTCAGTACACCGATGATCCCAGGCTTGCCGCGCTCGATGATGTGCGGGAAGTGGCCGCGACTGCCATCACGGTATGGCACTCGTGAAACCGGAGCCCAGGCCACCGGCGATGCCTGGTTGGTATCGACTTTGGCGCCGGCGCTTTCGCCCAGCCGCAGGCCATCGCCAGACACGCCGAGGGGTGGCAGTGCCAGGTGTTCGTGTCCGGTTGGCGTACGGGGGAAGAGGGACTTGCGCCGTTCGACGTCATTGGCAAAGCCGCCGGCCGCGAGCACCACCGCCCTGCGGGCGTTGATACGGATCGAACCCTTTGCAGTGCGAACCACCGCGCCTTGTACCCTATCGTTGGTGCGCAACAACTCAGTAACGGGGGCTGATTCCCACAGCAACACGCCAAGATCGTCGGCGGATTTCGCCAGGCGCGCTACAAGCGCCACGCCGTTGACCAGTTGCATCGCCCGGCCATGCACGACAAGGTCGAACAGATGGCGAGTGAAACGTCGGGTAACGTGCCACGCCGCCTGCAACGAACGGGTCAGGTTGAGGAACGCGGCAAGATCTGCGCCCGCCATGATCGGCATGCCCATGAAGGAGGTTTCGCGCATGGTTTTGCGTAGGCGCTTGAGCAGCTTGCCGACGTTGCGCGCGTCGTAAGGCGCGGCGATGACAGAACGCCCACCGGTACCGGCGCCCGGCGTGTCGCCATGAATGTCGGCAATTGCGTTGCCATCGGCGAATTGCAGCGAGGTGTGCTGTTCGAAGAATGTGACCATGCGCGGAGCGGCTTCAAGGAAGGCGTCGATCATTGCCGGGTCATAGCGATCACCCAGTTCGTGTTTCAAGTAAGTGCGCGGTTGTTCAACGTCTTCGACGATGCCGGCCCGTCGGGCCAGGGGATTGCACGGTACCCACGCCCAGCCCCCGGACCAGGCGGTGGCGCCGCCAAAAACCGGGTCCTTTTCCACCACTATCACTTTCAGGCCATGCCAAGCGGCCGTTACGGCTGTTGCCAGGCCTGCCGCACCGGAGCCGACAATCAGCACATCGCAATCGATGTCGGGGGAGCAGTACGGTTGGGCAGGCATGGTTTGAAACTCCGCTTTGGTTTATTTTGGAATTTAATTCCAGAAAATATATGAGGCAAAAAGAGGGGCGGCAAGCCGGCACTGTATAAAACGGGCGGTTATCGCACGGGCAGTTCCAGATTTCGCATTCCTCAGGTTCTCTTCTAGAATCGAACAAATTTTGCGTGGATATCCCCATGGCTGGCAGTCAGATCGAACGTGTTTTCAGTGTGCTGGAAAGCCTCACCAGCGACCCTCGTGGCCTGCCGATGCAGGTGCTGGCGGAGCAATTGGACATCCCCAAGAGTGCTACCCACCGCTTGCTCGCCGAGCTAATCCGACTCGGCTACGTGCGCCAGAATCCAGAGAATTTGCGCTACCACTTGTCGACCCGGTTGGTGGCGATGGGTTTCCGCTATTTGTCGAGTAGCGGCGCCGATATCGTGCAACCGGTGCTCGACCGGTTGGCTCAGGAAACCGGCGAACTGGTGCGTCTGGGAGTGATCGAAGGCGAGCGCCAGACCTGGATCGCCAAGTCCCAGGGGGCTCGTTCCGGCCTGCGTTATGACCCGGATATGGGGCGGGATGCGCCGCTGTTCTATACCGCTTCCGGCCATGCCTGGCTGGCGTGCATGAGCGATGCCGAAGCCTTGTCGCTGGTGGAGCGCCAGGCAGCGACCCCGCCGCTGGAACTGGGCCCGAATGCCCCAAGGTCCAACATTGAATTACTTGAACGCTTGCGGCTGGCACGGGAGCAGGGCTACGCCTGTGTCGAGGAGAGTTCTGCGGTTGGCACCTCGGCGATTGCCGCGGTGGTGCGTCATCCCGGTGATGGCCGGGTGATCGGCGTGCTCAGCATTGCCGGACCGAGTGCGCGGATGCCGGGGGCGCGGCTGCATGAATTGGCGCCGTTATTGTTAGCGTTTACCGAGGAGTTGTCGGCCGCGAGTCTGGCCTCAGAACTATTCAGCTAAAGCCTCTACAAAACCCCTGTGGGAGCGGGCTTGCTCGCGAACGACGGAGCGTCAGTCAATATTTAAGCTGTATGACACACCGCATTCGCGAGCAAGCCCGCTCCCCACATTTGATCGGTGTTGAGCTTGCTAAAGCTGTGCGCTGTTCGAACACTTTCAATGTGCGCGTGTGTAAGAATATGGAACTCGGTTCTAGATTGTTGATGTCGACTTTCCAACAACAATCACAATGAGGACCGCACCTTGAGTTCACCCTTGCGAATAGCCCTTATCGGCACTGGCAATATGGGCCAACAGCATTACCAGCAGCTGAAAGCCCTCAATGAAGCGACCTTGTGCGCAGTGGCTGACCCCGGTCCGCACGCATCGGGTCTCGCCAGCGAATGGGGGGTGGAGTATTTCGCCGATCATCGTCAGATGCTGGAGCAGGCGAAGCCTGCGGCCGTCATTATCGCTAACCCGAATGCGCTGCACGTCAGCACCGCACTCGATTGCCTGGCTGCCGGCGTGCCGGTGTTGCTGGAAAAGCCGGTGGGCGTGCACCTGGATGAGGCCCGTGAGCTGGTGGCTGCCTCTAAGTCGAGCGGTGTTGCGGTGTTGGTCGGCCATCACCGACGCCACAATCCCTTGATCGTTCGCGCCCATGAACTTGTCCACAGCGGCGCATTGGGCCGGTTGAGCACCGTTACCGCCCTCTGGCAATTGCGCAAGCCCGATAGTTATTTCGAAACAGCCTGGCGCCGTGAACCCGGTGCGGGCATGTTGTTGACCAACCTGATCCACGACCTCGATCTGCTCAGACACTTGTGCGGCGAAGTTCGCCAGGTGCAGGCCGTCACGAGTAACGCTGTGCGTGGGTTTGCCAACGAAGATTGCGCGGCCGTGCTGCTGCAATTCGACAACGGTGCGCTGGGCAGCCTGACCGGGTCCGATGCGGTGGCGGCACCCTGGAGCTGGGAGCTGGGCTCCGGGGAGAACCCGGTGTATCCACGTCAGGCCGATCAACCGTGCTATTTGCTGGCGGGAACTGCCGGGGCACTTAGCATCCCGCAGCTCAAGCGCTGGCACTACACGCAAGCGGACGGTGGATGGCATCAACCCCTGGTCTCGACTGACGAGCCTTTCAGTGTCGATCAAGCGCTGCGCTTGCAGTTGCAACACTTCGTGCGCGTTGCGCGTGGGGAGGTCGAACCGCTGGTGAGCGCCGCCGATGCAGCCCGCACCCTGGCGCTGGTCGAGGCCATTCGCCAAGCCGCTGAAACCGGGTGCGCCTGCGCACCGGCCTTGATCGAGGATTGATCATGAGTGAACGAATCTTTTCCCTGGCCAGTCTGACTGTGCTGGAGTTGTCACCGCCGGACATGGTCGAAGTCGCGGCACGAGCCGGTTACAGCCATGTCGGCTTGCGCCTGGTGCCAGCGACGCCAGAGGAACACCATTTCGCGTTGGTGGCCGATGAAGATCTGCGGCGCCAGACCCTGGCACGTCTGCGCGATACCGGCATTCGTGTCCTGGATGTCGAAATCCTGCGGCTGAAACCGGACACCGTTGTTGCGGATTTCGAGCGGGTGCTGGCAGTGGGTGCCGAATTCGGTGCCAGTGAATTGCTGGTGGCGGGTAACGATCCTGACGAGCGACGAATGACAGAAAATTTTGCCCGGCTGTGTGATCTGGCAGCACCTTATGGGCTGCATCCGCACCTGGAGTTCATGCCCTGGACCGACGCGCGCGATTTGCAGCAAGCCATGCGCATCGTGGAAAAGGCTGAGCGCGAAAATGCGGCGGTGCTGGTCGACGCCTTTCACTTCGATCGCTCTGGATCGCGGCTGGAAGATCTGGTCAGGATTGCCCCCTCGCGGTTACGGTATGCGCAGTTGTGTGACGTGGCGGGTCCCAGGCCGCAAGACATGGCAGAGATCTTGCGGCAGGCGCGTAATGAACGGCGTTTTCCCGGCGACGGCGATTGTGATCTGCCGGGGCTGTTGCGGTGTTTGCCGGCTAACATTCCATTGAGCCTGGAGATTCCCACCGTGCGACTGCTAGAGCAGGGCGTGAGCGGATTGGATCGAGCGCAAATGGCTTTGGATAAAACCCGCGAATTGTTGGCGCGGCTGTAAGCGGTGCTGCGCACCTATCGTCGGAGTGCCGCCCAGACCAAGCCGCGCTCCCACAGGTTCTTTGCTGATTCCTGGGGGCGTGGCTTGCCTGTGAGGCTTTGACTTTTGATGTACACAAAGGAACCCCAATGACCGTCAGCACCCCGCTTTCCGGCGTCAACAAACCCTTCAAAGGGATCCTGCTGATCGTTGTCGCAACCTTCCTGTTTTCCAGCCATGACGCCATATCGAAGTACCTTTCCGGGTTCTATCCGATTGTCATGGTGGTCTGGGCGCGTTACGTGGTGCATACCTTGCTGATGGCCGGGATATTCCTGCCGCAATCCGGGTTGCGCGTGCTGCGTACCAAGCGGCCGCTGCTGCAACTGGTTCGGGCGTTGTGCCTGTTGGGTACCAGCCTGTTTTTCACTACGGGGTTGATGTACATCCCGCTGGCCGAGGCGACGTCGGTCAACTTCCTCGCACCGGTGCTGGTGACCGCGTTGTCGGTGCCGTTGCTGGGGGAGAAGGTCACCCGGGGCCAATGGCTGGCGGTGATCTGCGGGTTTATCGGGGTGCTGATCATCGTGCACCCCGGTGGTGATCTGTTCACCCCGGCGGTGCTGCTACCGTTGTGCTCGGCGCTGTTTTTCTGCTTCTACCAACTGCTGACCCGCAAGCTCAGTGAGATCGACAGCCCGACCACCAGCAACTTTTTTGCCGGGCTGTGCAACACCTTGGTGATGAGTGCACTGGTGCCGTTCTTCTGGCAGGTGCCGACCTTGATGCACGGCGCAATGATGCTGGCGCTGGGCGCTTGCGGCATGACCGCGCACCTGTTCTTGACCCAGGCCTTCCGCCATGCGGCGCCGGCCTTGTTGGCACCCTTCAGCTATTGCCAGATCGTGTTTGCCGGCCTGCTGGGCTGGCTGCTGTTTTCCCACACGCCGACCCTGACCACCATCGTCGGGATCGCCATAATTTGCTGCAGTGGCCTGGCGGCGGCATGGCAACAAAGCCGCCGCTGAGGTCACTCAGAACCTGAAGCGCAGCACCAGGTTCTGCAGGCCTGCAGCCAATTGCGACAGTTGTTGGCTGGTGGCGCTGGTGCGGGTCGAGGCATCGGCACTTTGCAGTGACAGGTCGCGGATGTTCAGCAGATTCCTGTCCACTTCGCGGGCCACGGCGGATTGCTCTTGCGATGCGCTGGCGATCACCAGATTGCGCTCGTGGATCTGCTCCATGGCCCGGGTGATTTGCGCCAGCGCGAGGCCAGCCTCTTCGGCAATCGACAGGGTGGCGGCGACGCGCTGACTGTTGCCATGCATCGACTGCACCACACTCTCGGTATCGCCCCGGACCCGGCCGATCATCTGTTCGATTTCCCGAGTCGATTGCTGGGTGCGATGGGCCAGGGCGCGCACTTCATCGGCGACCACCGCAAAACCGCGCCCGGCTTCCCCGGCCCGTGCCGCCTCGATCGCGGCGTTGAGCGCCAGCAGGTTGGTCTGTTCGGCGATGGCGCGAATCACGTCCAGCACCTTACCGATTTCCCGGGATTGCTCGGCCAGGGTTTGCACTTGTTGCAGGGCTATGCCGGCATCGGCGCTCATGGCCTGAATCGAGTCCAGTGTCTCAATAACCCGCACCTGGCCCTGGCTGGCCTGCTGTGTCGACTGACGCGTGCTGTCGGATGTCGACACGGCATTGCGTGCGACTTCTTCCACCGCGACCGTCATCTCATTGACTGCGGTGGCGGCTTGTTCGATTTCGTTGTGTTGCTGCTGCAGTCGCCCGGAATCCTCGTGAGTGCTCTGCTGCATTTGCTCGGCGGCTGCATTCAGCTGGTTCGACGCCGTGCTGATCCGTTGCAGGGTTTCGCGCAGGCTGGTCTGCATGATCGACAGGGCGGTGAGCAGGCGCGCGGTTTCATCGCCACCGTGGCTGTGTATCGGTGTGCCGAGATCGCCGGCCGCCACTTGCTCGGCCACTATCACCGCCTGGCGGATGGGCACCACGATACTGCGGATCAGCAGCCAGGCGAGCAGAACGGTCAGCAGCGACACGCCCAGCAAGGCCCCGATCACCGTGTCCTTCACCTGGCCATAGAGCGTGTCGGCTTGCGCGGCGGACTGACTGACTTCGTTGGCGGTAAGCGCGACCAGTTCGGCGAACTGGTCGCCGCTGCGAGTCGAGTAGTCCTGGATTTCGCCATTGAGCAGTGCGGTCATTTCGTCAAGGCGGTTTGCCTGCGACAGGCGTTCGTATTGCGCCAGCGCCTCGCGGTAGCGGGTGACCGTCGCCACGAAATTTTCGTACGGCACCCGGTTATAGTCGCCTACGAGCGGGGTGAACTTTTCCAGTGCCAGGGCAAGCCAGCCCTGCACTTGATGCAGGCGTGTGACGGTCGCGTCGAGCACCTTGGGCTCGCGATTGAGCGCCATGCGCAGGCTGAGCACGCGAATGCTCAGGACGTAGTCGCGAATTTCACCCAGATAACGGGTGCTGGGCAGGGAGACGTTCTCGGTGTGCTGGCCGGTGGCGCGTACTTCGGCGACCTGCTTGAGGGCGAACAAACCTTGCAACAGGACCAGCAAGGCGATGAGGCCGAAGCTGATCGTGGCGCGCTTGGCGATGCTCAAGTGACCTGGCGACATGGTTTCACCTCCTTGGCGATGAACACGGATTCATAAAAAACAGGCACAAAAAAAGCGCAGGCCCGAATCCGGGCCTGCGCCGAGGGAACATCAGTCTTCTACTTTCGGGATCTTGCGCGGTGCCATGAAGTACATCCAGGTCAGCGCGATGAAGTACATCGCCGGGATCAGGGTGAACAACACGGTGTAGTTGTTGTTGGTGATGGTCAGGATGTGGCCGACCAACTGGGTCATGAACATCCCGCCAATCGCCGCACACATGCCGCCGAAGCCGAATACGGTACTCATCATGTGCTTGGGCGTGTAGTCCATCACCAGGCTCCAGATGTTCGCGGTCCAGGCCTGGTGCGCACCGATGGCCAAGGAGATTGCGGCTACCGCCACCCACAGATTGCTGGAGCCGGCGGCCATGATCACGCCGATGATGCAGCAGGCGAACAGGAACATGGACATCAGGCGCGCCTTGATCGGGTTGACGCCGCGACCGATCAGGAACGAGGACAGGATCCCGCCGCCGACACTGCCGAAGTCGGCGGTGAGGTAGATGATGATCAGCGGAATGCCCATCTGGGTCACGTTGATGCCCAGGTTGTATTGCTGATTGAGGAACGGTGGCAGCCAATACAGGTAGAACCAGAACACCGGCGCCGTGATCGAGTAGGCGAGGGCGAAGGCCCAGGTGCCACGCATGCGCAGGATTTTCGAGAAGGGCACGCGGGCTTGTTCCGGCTCCACTTCATTCTGGATGTAGTCCAGTTCCGACTGTTTTACGCGGGGGTGATCTTCCGGGTTGAAGTACTTCAGGCCCCAGAACAGCAGCCAGATCCCGCCCAGTGCCGACATGCACAAGAACGCAGCCTGCCAGCCCCAGACATGGAGGATCAGCGGCAGCAGCATCGGAGTGAACATCGCACCGACGTTGGTACCGGCGTTGAAAATGCCGGTGGCCACGGCGCGCTCGCCAGCCGGGAACCAAAGGCGGGTGGTTTTCACACAGGCCGGGTAGTTGGCGGCTTCGGTCAGACCGAGAATGAAGCGGCAGACCATGAAGCCGACCGCCGAAGTGGCCAGGCCGTGGGCGCCGGTCGCCAGGCTCCAGAGCAGCACGGCGCAGAAGAACACGCGCTTGACGCCAACCCGGTCGATCAAGCGGCCTTGCAGCACGAAACCGATGGCGTAGCCGACCTGGAACCAGAAGTTGATGTTGGCGTAGTCCATCGCCGTCCAGCTCATTTCCTTGGCCAGGATGGGCTGCATGACGCCGAGGGCGGCGCGGTCGATGTAGTTCAAGGTGGTGGCAAAAAACACCAGCGCCAGCATGCCCCAACGGGTTTTGCCGACAGCCATGGCGCCGCGGATTTTGTCGCCGATGCCGCCAGAGGCAGCGGTCATGGCCGGAGCCATGCGTGAGCTAGGTGCAGGATTCATATGTGCCATCCGTTCAATGACTGACAAGCAAGGCTCGTCGGGACTTCAAGGGCGCGTGATCAATCGATGGCGATGGGCGCAGGACTGATCGGCTGGTTTCGTCGGCTGACGGTTTATTCAGCGAGCGGCACGGGAGTGCCGGCGGTGCGCAAGGTTCGGATGGACGCCAGGCAGGGCGTAATGACGGTGGTTCGAATGAACGAGGCGTTGAATGAGCGCATGAGCATATACCCGGTTTTTGAAATTTTTATGTGGTGTTCAGGGTCGTTGGTAACTGAGGCCGTCGGTGGATGACCGGACTCAATGTGGTGTTGATGTTGCGCATTGAGCAAAAAATCGTCAATTCGCTAAAGCCCATTTTGTTCGATAATCGCACGCAAAACTAACTGGGTAGTACACTTTAAATTGCTGTGTGAGATCTCGCAGCCAATAATTCACTCAAAGCTAAACGCGATCCTTGCAGGAGCCCGGCTTACCGGCAGTGGCATCCGCCAGATCGCCATCGCCGGTAAGCCGGGTTGCTACAGGGATTGTATGCAGTGCCCCTAACAAGATTGCCTCCACCACCGGGAGTCGAAAAAATGCAGCGTTCCATTGCCACCGTGTCCTTGAGCGGTACCCTGCCGGAAAAACTCGAAGCCATTGCCGCCGCCGGTTTCGATGGCGTCGAGATTTTCGAGAACGACCTTCTCTACTACGACGGCAGCCCGCGGGAAATTAAACAGATGTGTGCCGATCTCGGGATCGCCATTACCCTGTTTCAACCGTTTCGGGATTTCGAAGGCTGCCGCCGTGATCGCTTGTCACGCAATCTGGAGCGGGCCGAGCGCAAGTTCGACCTGATGCAGGAGCTGGGCACCGACCTGGTGCTGGTGTGCAGCAACGCCTCGGCCGATTCCATCGGTGATGAGCTGGTTTTAGTCGATGATTTGCGTCTGCTGGCTGAACGCGCTGGCGCGCACGGTCTGCGCATCGGTTACGAAGCGCTGGCTTGGGGCCGTCACGTGAACACCTACCAGCAAGTCTGGAACATCGTCCGTCAGGCCGATCACCCGAGCCTCGGCGTGTTGCTCGACAGTTTCCATACGCTGTCGCTCAAGGGCGATCCGAGCGCTATCGCCGAGATTCCCGGCGACAAGATTTTCTTCGTGCAAATGGCCGATGCACCGATCCTGGCCATGGATGTGCTTGAGTGGAGCCGGCATTTCCGTTGCTTCCCGGGCCAGGGTGAATTCGATTTGCCTGGTTTCCTCGCGCCGATCATCAAGAGTGGCTACACCGGGCCATTGTCGCTGGAGATCTTCAACGACGGTTTCCGCGCCGCACCGCCACGGGCCAACGCCGCTGACGGTTTGCGCTCGTTGTTGTACCTGGAAGAGAAAACCCGCGAACGCCTGGCCCAGGACGCCAAGCCTGTCGCCAACCCCGACATCCTGTTCGAGACACCGAAGGCCAGCGAATACAACGGCATTGAGTTTCTCGAGTTTGCCGTGGACGAAAGCCTCGGCGCCAAGCTCTCCCATTGGCTGGAGCGGCTGGGTTTCGTCAAGGCCGGGCAGCATCGCTCCAAGAGCGTCAGCCTGCTGCGCCAGGGCGATATCAACCTGATCCTCAACTCGGAACCTTACTCGTTCGGCCACAGTTTCTTCGAGGCGCACGGACCATCGCTGTGCGCCACTGCCGTGCGAGTCAAGGACAGTGCCAGCGCGCTGGCCCGGGCGGTGGCCTACAAAGGCCAGCCGTATCGCGGACTGGTCGGCCCTAATGAACTGGAACTGGCCGCCGTGCGCGCGCCGGATGGCAGCCTGATTTACCTCGTCGATCAAGACGCCGATGTCTATGGGACCGACTTCAACCTGCAGCCGGCCGCGGTGAGCAGCGGCGGCCTCAAGCGCATCGACCACATGGCCATGGCGCTGCCCGCCGACAGCCTCGACAGTTGGGTGCTGTTCTACAAGAGCCTGCTGGACTTCGAGGCTGACGACGAAGTGGTGCTGCCCGATCCTTATGGTCTGGTGAAGAGCCGCGCCCTGCGCAGCCGCGACAGTTCGATCCGTCTGCCGCTGAATATTTCCGAAAACCGCAACACCGCCATTTCACACGCGTTGTCGAGTTATCGCGGTTCCGGCGTGCACCACATCGCGTTTGATTGCGACGACATCTTTGCCGAAGTCAGTCGGGCGAAAGCGGCAGGCGTGCCGCTGTTGGATATTCCGCTCAACTACTACGATGACCTGGCGGCACGCTTCGATTTCGATGACGAATTCCTTAGCGAACTGGCCTATTACAACGTGCTGTACGACCGTGATGCCCAGGGCGGTGAACTGTTCCACGTGTACACCGAGCCGTTCGAGGGGCGTTTTTTCTTCGAGATCATTCAGCGCAAGAACGGTTATGCCGGTTACGGTGCGGCCAACGTGGCGGTACGCCTGGCGGCCATGGCCAAATCCCGTAGCGGTGCCGTGCGTCAGGCAAAGTTGTAGGAAAATCGTAACTACGCCGACAAACCGCTGCCGCACGGCTTCCTTCACTGTGCGGCGCGGCTCATAATCGCCAGCCTGTGCAGTGATGGCCGTGAGCCCGCAATGACAATGACTTCAGAACTCTCCGCAGCAACTGATCAACCGATTGCCGAGCCGCGCAAGAGTCGCAAGAACAACCCGGAGAAAACCCGGGAGAACATTTTGCAAGAAGCGATAGTCGAGTTCGTTCAGCAAGGGCTGTCCGGGGCTCGCGTCGATGCCATCGCCGAGCGCATCCACACGTCAAAGCGCATGATCTATTACTACTTCGGCAGTAAGGAACAGCTCTACGTCGAGGTGCTGGAGAAACTCTACGGCGATATCCGCAGCACCGAAAATCGCCTGCACCTGGCGGAGTTGGCTCCGGTGGAGGCGATTCGGCGTCTGGTGGAGTTCACCTTCGATCACCATGATCGCAATGTCGATTTCGTGCGTATCGTCAGCATCGAGAACATTCACAACGCCGAATTCGTGAAACGCTCCGATGCGATCAAGGCGATGAACAACACCATCCTCGATTCACTGGGCGAGATCCTGCGTCGTGGTGCCGAACAGGGGTTGTTCCGCACCGGCCTCGATCCGCTGGATGTGCATTTGCTGATCAGTTCGTTCTGCTTCTATCGCGTGTCGAACCGCCACACCTTTGGCGAGATCTTCCAGATCGACTTGCCGGACGAAAGCATTAAGCAGCGTCATCGGGAGATGATTTGCGAGTCGGTTCTGAGATACCTGCAGGCGTAATCAAGCTGGGTGAATCTCCTTTGTAGGAGCCGGCTTGCTGGCGATAGCGTCTGTATGATCGCCATCGCCGGCAAGCCGGCTCCTACAAATTGCATCATCCATTCATGCTCTGAAAGTGTTCCAGCATCCGCTGCGCATCCGGCACCACGCCGCTGAACAATTCGAACGCCTTTACCGCCTGGAACACGGCCATGTTCCCGCCATCGAGCGTACGGCAACCCAGTGCGCGGGCATTGCGCAGCAGTTCGGTTTCCAGCGGGAAGTAAACAATCTCCGCCACCCACAATTGAGCCCGAAGCAACTCGACCGGCACCGGCATGCCTGGCAGTTTTTTCATGCCCATGGGCGTGGTATTGACCAGGCCATCAGCCTCGGCCAGGGTCAGTGCCAAATCATGGCCGGCTACTGCGCGGTTACTGCCGAAATGCTGGTTGAGATTGTCAGCCAGGCTCTGCGCGCGACTGATTTCCACATCGAAAATACTCAGTTGTCGTACGCCTTCGCTCAGCAACGCGTGGGCCACGGCCGCGCCAGCGCCGCCGGCGCCCATTTGTACGACGCGCTCAACGGCAACGCCCTGCAAACCACGGCGAAAACCTTCGGCAAACCCCAGGCAATCGGTGTTGTGGCCGATGCGCTTGCCGTCCTTCAGCACCACGGTGTTCACCGCGCCAATGCCCCGGGCTTCTGGCGATAACTCGTCGAGCAGCGGGATGATCGCCTGCTTGCACGGAAAGGTGATGTTCAGGCCGGTGAAGTTCATGCGCTCGGCGGCCGTCAACAGGTCGGGCAGGGCGTTGCTGTCGAGTTGCAGCTGATCGAGGTCGATCAGTCGATAGAGATAACGCATGCCCTGGGCATCGCCCTCGTGCTCGTGCAGCGCCGGGGTACGGGACGCCTGGATACCGGCACCGATCAGTCCGGCCAATACCGTTTGGTGTTGGTTCATGCTGCTTGCCCCTTCAGACGCTGGCTGAAATGCTCCAGGGCCAGGCGATAGCCATGGCTGCCGAAGCCAGCCATTACCGCCGTGGCAATGGCCGAGACGAAGGAGTGATGACGGAAAGGCTCGCGGGCGTGAACGTTGGACAGGTGCACTTCGATCACCGGCAGTTCGCTGGCGACCAGTGCGTCGCGGATCGCCACCGAGGTGTGCGTCCAGGCGGCGGGATTGATCACGATCCCGGCACAACGGCCGCGGGCAGCATGAATCCAGTCGAGCAGTTCGCCTTCGTGGTTGGTCTGGCGAAACTCCACCGCCAGGCCGAACTCTTCGGCGGCTCGGCCGCACAGCGCGGAAACATCTGCCAGGGTTTCATGGCCATAGGTCGCCGGTTCGCGGGTGCCAAGCAGGTTCAGATTCGGGCCGTTGAGTACCAGAATGATAGGGGGCATCAGTGTTCTCCACATATTATTTTTGGCATTGGCCGACGTTTCAGCCTGTGGAGATAAAATGTACCAGATGGTTAATATGGTCAATTGGACAGCCCGCTGGTGGGCGTAATGTGTGCGGTGATCGGACAGAAAAGATCGCAGCCTGCCGTAGCTCCCCTATTTGAAACCCGTTCCCTGGAGGAGCCGCCCCAGGCTGCGATCTTTTAACGAGGCAAATGCTCGACCAGGAAATCAATGAAAGCCCGTAACCGCAGGGGCATGTGGCGACTTTGCGGGTAGAGAAGGGTAAACGGCCGCGAACGCCCCCCATAAGGTTTGAGCACTTCCACCAGCGAGCCATCGGCCAATTCCTTCTCGACGATAAAGCGATAGGTCTGAAACAACCCTGCACCATGTTTCGCCAGGGTGACGCCACCCAACACATCGTCGGAACAAACGAAGTTGCCATCGGCCAGAATCTCCCGTTGCACGCCGTTGTCGCTGAACAACCAGGCAATGCGTCGGCCACTGCTGGGCAGTTCGTACTGAATGCATTCGTGCTGTTGCAGGTCCTCGAGGGTTTGCGGCGTACCGGCACGCTTGAGGTATTCAGGGCTGGCAATCATCACCAGCGCGGCGTCTTCCAGTTGCCGGGCGATCAGGCCGGAATCGGGAATCGCGCGCACGCGAATCGCCATGTCATAGCCTTCACCAACGAAATCGATGTTGCGGTTACTGATGTGCGACTCGACCTTCACCGCCGGAAAACGCGCGCGAAAGGCAGGTAGCAACGGCAGGATACGGTGGTGGGCATAGGTGGTCGGTATACTGATGCGAAGGGTGCCTGACGGTACCTGTTGCTGGCCCATGACTTCGCGCTGGGCTTCTACCAGTTGCGCCAATGCCTGGCGGCATTCTTCGTAGTAGCGCCGACCACTGTCGGTCAGGTTGACGCTGCGAGTGGTGCGCGCAAACAGCCGCACGCCCAGGCGTTCTTCCATGCGCGACACCGATCGGCTCACCGCGGCAGGCGTGACCCCTGCCACCAGCGCTGCGGCGGTGAAGCTGCCAGCTTCGGCAGCCAGGCAAAACAGCTCGATGCTGCCCAGTTGAAGATCGTCGAATTGTCGCTGCATGATTGATTACACCGGGGATCAGATGAAGTCTGTGAATCAGTATTTATCAAATGCCCGTACGCAGATACAGTCAGCCTTACTTAATCAGCGAGCAGGAGAAGCAGCATGCCTTTTGTCAGCGTACGCATCACCCGTGACGGCGTAACCCGGGAGCAGAAAGCCCAAGTCATCGCCGAGATCACCGAGACCTTGCAGCGCGTCCTCGGCAAGCCGCCGGAGCTGACCCACATCGTGATCGAGGAAGTCGATACCGATAACTGGGGGTATAAGGGGATTACCACGACTGAGTATCGAAAAAACCTGCCGGGATGATTACAGCGAAAAACAAAAGGCCGTCTGAACGACGGCTTTTTTGTGGGTGTGATGGCAGCAATGCTTACGATTTTATCGGGGCTGTTGTGGGTACAGGGCGCTGCCGAGCGCTAGTCCAGCCGTTACCTTCCTTGCCCCTTGTCCGGCGGTAAGCTTCGAAGATGGCAGCGGCGTCTTGCTGCCCGTGGCGAATTACCCTGAGTTCGATAGTTTCGACGTAGAGGATTTCGCAGGCCACGCAAGGTCGATGTCGTCGTTTGAACAGGCACAAAAAAGCCGTCGTGATGACGGCTGATTTGTTTGTGACCTGGGGCAATCACCGGCGGGTCAACAACACCCCGGATTCCATGTGATGCGTCCACGGGAACTGGTCGAACATCGCGCATCGGGTGATGCGGTGGGTGTCGTGCAGTTGGGCGATGTTGTCCGCCAGGGTTTGCGGGTTGCAGGAAATGTACAGGATGTTGTCGAAGCGTCGGGTCAGCTCGCAGGTGTCCGGGTCCATGCCGGCACGGGGCGGGTCGACGAAGACACTGCCGAACTCATAGCTCTTGAGGTCGATGCCGTGCAGGCGGCGGAACGGTCGCACTTCATTCAGCGCTTCGGTCAGTTCTTCGGCAGACAGGCGCACCAGGGTGACGTTATCCACAGCGTTTTCGCTGAGGTTGCTCAGCGCCGCATTGACCGAGGTCTTGCTGATTTCGGTCGCCAGCACTTTGCGCACGCGGGTGGCGAGCGGCAGGGTGAAGTTGCCATTGCCGCAATACAGTTCCAGCAAATCGTCCGCGCGATCACCCAGCGCGTCGTATGCCCAGTTGAGCATCTTCTGGTTCACGGTGCCGTTTGGCTGGGTGAAGGCACCTTCGGGCTGGCGATAGCTGAAGGTGCGGCCGCCGACTTCAAGTTTCTCGACGACGTAATCGTGACCAATGACTTCGCGCTTGCCCTTCGACCGGCCAATCACGCTGACGTTGAGCTCGGCAGCCAGTTTCGAGGCCGCTGTGTGCCAATGCTCGTCCAGCGGGCGGTGGTAGCACAGGGTGATCATCGCATCGCCGGCCAGAGTGGTCAGGAACTCCACCTGAAACAGCTTGTGACTCAGGGCGGCACTGGCTTGCCACGCGGCCTTGAGCTGCGGCATCAACTGATTGATGCGTTGGCTGGCGATCGGGAATTGTTCGATCAGGATCGGTGTGCGCTTGTCTTCCTGGGAAAACATCGCGTAGTGACGCTCACCGGCTTCGCGCCACAGGCGGAACTCGGCGCGCAGGCGGAAATTCTGCAGCGGCGAGTCGAAGACGACCGGCTCCGGTGCATCGAATGGCGCCAGCAGGTCACGCAAGCGCGTGACCTTGTCTTCGAGCTGGACGGCGTAGGCCTGGGAATCAAAAGTCATGCGTTGAACCAACCGAGCTTGATCACGAACAGAATCGACAGGATCACCAGCGCCGGATTCAGCTCACGGCCCCGACCGGACATCAGCTTGATGGCGGTCCAGGCAATGAAACCGAAGGCGATGCCATTGGCAATGGAATAAGTAAACGGCATGGCCAGCGCGGTGATGACGACCGGCGCGGCGACGGTGATGTCGTCCCAGTCTATTTCGGCCAGGCCAGATGTCATCAGTACGGCGACGAACAGCAGTGCCGGTGCCGTGGCGAACGCGGGAACGCTGGCCGCCAGCGGCGAGAAGAACAGCGCCAGCAGGAACAGGATTGCCACGACGACGGCAGTCAGGCCAGTGCGGCCACCCGCACTCACGCCAGCAGCGGATTCAATGTAACTGGTCGTGGTCGAGGTGCCCAGCAGGGAGCCGGCCATCGCGGCGGTACTGTCGGCGATCAGCGCGCGGCCCATTTTCGGCATGTGGCCGTCCTTGCCCATCAACCCGGCGCGCTTGGCGACGCCGATCAGGGTGCCGGAGTTGTCGAACAGGTCGACGAACAGGAAGGCGAAGATCACGCTGACCAGACCGATGTCCAGTGCGCCCTTGATGTCCAGTTGCAGGAAAGTCGGAGCCAGCGACGGCGGCATCGACATCACGCCGCCGAACGGCGTGAAGCCCATCACGATGGACACAATGGTCACTACCAGAATGCCGATCAGCACTGCGCCACGCACCGCGAGGGCTTCAAGGGCAACGATGAGGGCGAAGCCGAGGGTGGCGAGGATCGGTGCCGGTTGTTTCAGGTCGCCAAGGCCGACCATGGTCGCCGGGTTGCTGACGACGATGCCGGCGTTGTGCAGGGCGATAAGCGCCAGGAACAGGCCGATACCGGCGGCAATGGCCGAGCGCAAAGGCAGCGGGATACTGTTGATGATCCATTCCCGGATGCGGAAGATCGACAGCAGGAAGAAACACACGGCCGAGATGAACACCGCCCCCAGCGCCACTTGCCAGGTATGGCCCATGTGCAGGACCACGGTGTAGGTGAAAAAGGCGTTCAGGCCCATGCCCGGTGCGAGTGCGATCGGGTAATTGGCGATCAGGCCCATGGTTGTGGAGCCGATGGCTGCGGCCAGACAGGTGGCGACGAACACCGCGCCCTTGTCCATGCCAGTCTCGCCGAGGATGCTCGGGTTGACGAATAGAATGTAGGCCATGGCCAAAAAGGTCGTGACGCCCGCCAGAATCTCGGTCCGCACGTTGGTGTTGTGTGCCTTGAGTTGAAACAGCCTTTCCAGCATGTCTGCTCCCCGTGGCGCGCCCGGCGCCGTGAATGTATCGACCTCAACAGCAAAGCACAGACCGCTGAACGCGCCTGGGAAATTACTGTGGGCCGGAAAAAGCCGCGCATCATACCAGCAGCTTGGGGTTATGGCTGCTTATGGCGGTGATCGTCGTCGATGTTTTGCGTTTAATCCAAACCAGCCATACTGCGCGCTGGTTTTTTGTGGTGGTAACGGGATGACAAAACGTCTGGAAATCATGTCCGGTGTCTTGCTGGTGTTGTCGCTGGTGGCACACCCCGCGACAGCGGCATCGGCGCCGCCGTTGACCGAGGTGAAGGTGCTTAAGGTCGAGTCGCCAGTCTGTGGTTTTGAGACGATTGACAAAGGGCAGGCACAGACCCGCTGCAACCACGCGGGCCCGAACATCAGGATCTACGTACTGGAAGTGGGCTACGGGCGCAGCCAGCCCCACGTCGCGCTGGATGGTTTCGAAGTGGATGGAACCCGCACACCGGTCTGTGCCTATGACAACGGCAACCTGACCGACTGCTCGCAAAGGACCAAGGTCGTCGGCAACCTGTACATTTTCAATCTGGCGGGTAAGCAGGAGGGTACGTTCACCTTCAGCAACACCTCGATCAACGCACCGGGCAACACAATGTCGACCCAGCTTTACATCAAGTAACGACAGGGGCCCGAACAAGTGTCAGGAAAGCTGACTACGCTTTAAGAACCATTCCGTGGATTGTTCCCATGACTTTTCGAGCCTTGATTACCCTCGCCGAGGGCGCTGATGACCTGCAGACAGTGACCTTGATCGATGTATTGCGCCGCGCCAAGGTCGAGGTGGTGGTCGCCAGCATCGAGGGGCGGCGCATGCTCACCTGTGCAAGAGGCACGCGTTTGACGTGCGATGCGATGCTGGTGGATTTGCTGGCCCAGCCGTTCGACCTGATCGTCCTGCCTGGCGGTGCCGTAGGGGCGCATCATCTGAGCGCCCATCAACCCCTGCAACAACTGATCAAGGACCAGGCCGCGGCGGGGCGCCTGTTCGCCGGTATTGCCGAAGCGCCTGCGGCAGTACTGCAAACCTTCGGCGTGATGCGCCAGCGACGCATGACATGCCTGCCGTCGGCCAGCCATCAACTCTCGGGTTGCACCTTCGTCGATCAACCGGTGGTGGTCGACGGCAACTGCATCACAGCCCAAGGCTCGGGTGGCGCTTTGGCATTTGCCCTGACGCTGGTGGAGCAGCTGTGCGGCAAAGCCACGCGGGCGATGGTGGCGGGGGAGTTGTTGGTGTAAAGAGCCTCAGGCCTTCACCTCTTCCACCGGAACATGCATCCGGTCGCGGTTGGCCAGGGTCGGGAATAGCTTGATCCAGGTCCCTGTCACCACCAACGTACCGATACCGCCCATGACCACTGCCGGCACGGTGCCGAACCAGTGGGCGGTCAGGCCGGATTCGAATTCGCCCAACTGGTTTGAAGCGCCGATGAACAGGCCATTCACGGCGCTCACCCGGCCGCGCATTTCGTCTGGGGTTTCCAGTTGCACGAAGGATGCGCGGATCACCATGCTGATCATGTCGGCGGCGCCCAGCACCACCAGGACGGCGAGGGAAAACCAGAACGAGGTCGACAGGCCGAAGGCGATCGTCGCCACGCCGAACACGCCCACAGCGGTGAACATTACCCGCCCGACATTGCGTTCCACCGCAAACCGCGCCAGCAACAGCGACATCAGCAACGCGCCCACCGCCGGTGCCGATCGCAACAGGCCCAACCCCCAGGGCCCGGTCAACAGAATGTCCTTGGCAAACACCGGCAGCAACGCGGTCGCACCTCCCAGCAGGACCGCGAACAGGTCAAGGGAAATGGCCCCGAGAATGTCCGGGCGACTGCGGATGAAACGGATACCTGCCAACAGTGAGTCCAAAGTGGCCTTGCCCTTGTTCAGGGGCGTTTGCCGGGCGGGCAGGTTGAGCATCAGCGCGCAGGCAATGATGTACAGGATCACCGTCGGGCCGTACACCCAGACGCTGCCGAAGGCGTAGAGCAAACCACCGAGTGCCGGGGCGACGATGGTTGCCGATTGCTGGGCCGATTGCGCGGCGGCCACGGCGCGGGGGAACAGTGCACTGGGCACGATGCTTGGCAGCAAGGCTTGAGTGGTCGGCATTTCGAAGGAACGTGCGGCGCCGAGCAGGAACGCGAGGATGAAGATCATTTCCCGGGTGACATGGTCGGTAGCGCTGCCGATCGCCAGTGACAGGGCGATCAGCGCTTGCAGCGACTGGCAGATGGCCGCGACCTTGCGTCGATCGTAGCGATCGGCGACATGCCCGGTGTGCAGCATGAATAGCACCCGCGGTGCGAACTCCACGAGCCCGACCAGGCCCAGGTCAAGTACGTTGCCGGTCAGTTGGTAGAGGTTCCAGCCAATGGCCACGGTGAGCATCTGAAAGCCGCTGGCGGTAAAGACCCGGGCTAGCCAGAAGGCGATGAAAGGGCGATGGCGACGTAACAGCAAGGGCTCTTGGCTCGGCATTTGAAGGCAAGTCTTGGAAGGGAAAAGGCGAGGTTATCACCAAGCTGTAACAGGAAGTTGCCATGGGAAAAAAATTCGTTAGCCAAGCATCGATTTCGCCAGCCGTTTGCCAACGGCTCCTTGGACATTCATTTCAATCTGTTTCTGAAGCCGTGAGGCAACTTGTCACGCGGCAAAAGACCACGCGGGTCAACCTCGCAAATGGGACTACTCTTTCATCGTTGCTTGATCCAGATCAAAACCCACAAAAGGAATTGATCCGGCGGCCGGTTGGCCAGACTCCCTGCGTTGTGATGCGTGCAAAAAAAGAACAAATAGAGATTCGCCACACTCCATATCCGTGGGGGCCGTGGGTGCAGGCTTCGAGCCCGCAGCCGTACTACCTGACAGAGGAAGACTTATGTTCGGTTTAGAGGCACTTGATCTCGCCCGAATTCAGTTCGCGTTCACTATCTCGTTCCACATCCTGTTCCCAGCCATCACCATCGGCCTGGCGAGTTACCTGGCGGTACTCGAAGGCTTGTGGCTGAAAACCCATAACGACACCTACCGCGACCTCTACCATTTCTGGTCGAAGATCTTTGCCGTCAATTTCGGCATGGGTGTGGTCTCGGGACTGGTCATGGCCTATCAGTTCGGCACCAACTGGAGCCGTTTCTCGGACTTCGCCGGCTCGGTGACCGGGCCGCTGCTGACCTATGAAGTGCTTACGGCTTTCTTCCTCGAAGCCGGATTCCTCGGCGTCATGCTGTTCGGCTGGAACAAGGTCGGGCGCGGCTTGCACTTCTTCGCCACGGTCATGGTTGCCATCGGCACGCTGATCTCGACCTTCTGGATCCTCGCCTCCAACAGCTGGATGCAGACCCCGCAGGGCTTTGAAATCGTCAATGGCCAGGTCATTCCGACCGACTGGCTGGCGGTGATCTTCAACCCGTCTTTCCCTTATCGCCTGATGCACATGGCCACGGCGGCCTTCGTTGCGACAGCATTCTTCGTCGGCTCCTCGGCGGCCTGGCACCTGTTGCGCGGCAAGGACAACCCGGCAATCCGCAAGATGCTGTCCATGGCGATGTGGATGGCACTGATCGTCGCGCCGATCCAGGCCGTTATAGGGGACTTCCATGGTCTCAACACACTGAAACATCAGCCGGCAAAAATCGCTGCGATCGAGGGGCACTGGGAGAACCACGGAAACGAGGCGACTCCGCTGATCCTGTTCGGCTGGCCGGACATGAAAGAGGAGAAAACCAAGTTCGCCGTCGAGATTCCGTACCTGGGCAGCCTGATCCTGACTCACTCGCTGGACAAGCAGGTGCCGGCGCTCAAGGAGTTTCCACCCGAGGACCGACCGAATTCGACCATCGTGTTCTGGTCGTTCCGGATCATGGTCGGCCTGGGGTTCCTGATGATCTTCACCGGTCTGTGGAGCCTGTGGTTGCGTAAACGCGACACGCTCTACACCTCGCGGCCGTTCCTTTACCTGGCGTTGTGGATGGGGCCGTCCGGCCTGATTGCGATCCTCGCGGGCTGGTTCACCACTGAAATCGGCCGTCAGCCTTGGGTCGTCTACGGATTGATGCGCACGGCGGATGCGTCGTCAAACCATAGCGTGATGCAGATGAGCATCACCCTGATCCTGTTCGTCGTGGTGTATTTCGCCCTGTTCGGTGCCGGCCTCGGCTACATGATGCGCCTGGTGCGCAAGGGGCCGAAGATCGACGAAGGCAAGGAAACCACTGAAGGTGGCCCCGGCAAGAAACGCACACCCGCCCGACCTTTGTCCGCAGCCGACGACGAGCAAGTCGACGCCGACCCCATCGTGACCAAGGAGATTTGAATCATGGGTATTGATCTTCCGCTGATCTGGGCCGTGATCATCATCTTCGGCATCATGATGTACGTGGTCATGGATGGATTTGACCTGGGCATCGGCATTCTCTTTCCGTTCATACCCGGCAAGACCGACCGCGACGTTATGATGAACACCGTGGCCCCGGTCTGGGACGGCAACGAAACCTGGCTGGTACTGGGTGGTGCGGCATTGTTCGGGGCTTTCCCGCTGGCCTATTCGGTGGTGCTCTCAGCATTGTATCTACCGCTGATTTTCATGCTGATCGGGCTGATTTTCCGCGGCGTGGCGTTCGAGTTTCGCTTCAAGGCCAAGGATGACAAGCGTCACCTGTGGGACAAGGCGTTCATCGGTGGCTCGATTGCCGCAACGTTCTTCCAGGGTGTTGCACTGGGGGCATTCATCGATGGCTTGCCGGTGGTAAACCGGCAGTTTGCCGGCGGCTCGCTGGATTGGCTGACACCCTTCACCCTGTTTTGCGGCGCTGCACTGGTGGTGGCGTATGCGCTACTGGGTTGTACCTGGCTGATCATGAAGACAGAGGGCAAGTTGCAGGAACAGATGCACGACTTGGCGCGACCCTTGGCGTTCGTGTTGTTGGCGGTGATCGGTATCGTCAGCATCTGGACCCCTCTGGCCCACGCCGAGATCGCTGCCCGCTGGTTTACCTTGCCCAACCTGTTCTGGTTCCTGCCCGTGCCGATCCTGGTACTGGTGACGCTTTATGGCCTGATCCGTGCCGTGGCCCGCAACGCGCACTACACGCCATTCCTGCTGACACTGGTGCTGATCTTTCTCGGCTACAGCGGCCTGGGGATCAGCCTGTGGCCGAACATCGTGCCGCCGTCGATCTCCATCTGGGACGCTGCGGCACCACCGCAAAGCCAAGGCTTCATGCTGGTGGGCACGTTGTTCATCATCCCGTTCATCCTGGGTTACACCTTCTGGAGCTATTACGTGTTCCGCGGCAAGGTTACCCATGAAGACGGATACCACTAGTCACGCACCCGCGTTGGCGTCGGCCACGGCGCCATCGATCGCAAGGAGATCGCAGCAATGACCGGTAAACATTCCCTGCGCGACATTGAGCAAGCCGAAAAAAAACCGCTGTGGCAGCGGCTCGGCTGGTTGGCCATGATCTGGGCTGGCAGCGTCGGTGCGCTGTTCATTGTGGCCAGCCTGATGCGGATGTTCATGAACGCCGCAGGCCTTAGCACTCACTGAAACAATCGACATCCCATCGCGCAGCCTCCAGGTTCGCAATTAAACCCTCCCGAGCTGGAGGGTTTTTCTTGCGCGTTATTTGCGCGCCTTGAGGATCACGAATTTCGGGGTGGCTGCCACTTGCTCGACCCCGCGGAACAACCGCGCCAATTTGCTGTGATAGCCCAAATGACGGTTGCCGACGATGTACAGCGCTCCGCCCACCACCAGCGCCTCCCGGGCCTGCTGGAACATCCGCCAGGCGAGGAAGTCGCCGACGACCTGTTGTTGGTGGAACGGTGGATTGCACAGCACCACATCCAGCGACTGGGGCTCCTGCCCCGCCAGGCCATCGCCAGCCCGCACGATCACTTCCCGCTCACCCAGCGTGGCGCGCCAGTTTTCGGCGGCCGATTGCACTGCCATGAAGGATTCGTCTACCAGCGTGTAGTGCGCTTGCGGGTTTTGCAGGGCACTGGCGATGGCTAGCACGCCGTTACCGCAACCGAGATCGGCGACCCTTGCGCTGCCGAGGTTCTTCGGCAAATGCGGCAAGAAGGCTCGCGTGCCGATGTCCAGGCCTTCACGGCAGAACACGTTGGCATGATTGATCAGTTCGATCGCAGGCTCATCGAGTCGATAGCGGGTCGGGTAGGGGGATACGACGGTGGCTTTGGCTTGAGACGTGGCGATCAGCAGACGGGCTTTCTTTACCGCCAGCGAAGCTTGCACCGGGCCGATGTAGCGTTCGAGCAGATCACCGGCTGCGCGCGGCAGGTGCTTGATCATTGCCCCGGCAATCACCTGGGCGCCCGGAGCCAATTGGCCTTGCAGGCGGATCAGTTGTTCTTCCAGTAATGCCAGGGTCTTCGGCACCCGGAGCAGGACCCTGTCGAATGGCCCGGTGAAAGGTTCGCTGGCCGGTACGTGAGGCACAGCGTCAAACGCCTGGCCATTACGGGCCAGGTTCTTTTCCAGGCCCTGCAAGGCCAGGAACGAATCGCCGCTGCTGGTCACATTGACCTTGCCTGCCAGGCTGACGGCCAATGCACCAAAACTGTCGTTCAGCACGAGCACCCGCGTAGTCGCCGTGGGCAGTTGTTCAGCCAGGTGATTGAGCAGGTACTCATCTGCAGCATCAAAGGCTTGCAGTGGTTCGTTTTGCTGTTCGGGCTGGCGGATCAGGTCGAGCTGGGCGAACGGGGTTTCGAGCAAGGGCATCGGGCAGGAGACTCTGATAGATGGACAAAGATGTTCCGCGGCCCTGAGGCGTTGTTGCGGGTGGGATCCTGCGAGTGAACTGCGACATGACTTTCTACACGTCATCACTCAAGGGGGATGCAAATGTTACGTTTTTTTCTTTTGGATTACTCGCAGGTTTTGTGATCAGCGCATCGCACCGCTGCCGAGATAACCGGCCTTGACCGCGGCAATGACGGCTGAAATCTTGTTATTGACACCCAGTTTGTCAATCGCACTGCGCACATGGAAATTGATGGTACGCGCACTGAGATTGAGGATCCTGGCGCTCTCTTCGGCCGTCTTTCCATCGGCGGCAAGTTTCAGTACGTCAATTTCCCGCAGCGACAAATGTGCGGCAGCCGGTTTTGGGCCCCGCTTGGGAAGCGTTTGTGCAACCAATGCGTGCAGATGCCGGGCGATGAAGACGGAAAAGCCCAGCATCTCGTACAGCTCAAATGCACTGATTGGACAATGACTCCTGGCCAGGCTCAGGATGCTGCACAAACCGCTTTCATCGTCATGCACCGATTGCGACCAGCCGTGCTGGATTCCATGCAACCCGAGTGCTTCCCACATCGAAGGGATCTTGGAAAAAAGCTCTTCACTCCAAAGGATGGGCAGCATACTTTGATTGCAATGAGCCACTACTGGGTCAACGTCTCGGAGTTGTTTCTGTTCATATTCGTTATTCCAGCTTGCGGGGTAATTATTGAGTTTCAGTGTATTTAGTTGATCCGGTTTGGTTGTATAAGTAGCTGAAAATTCGAAAAATTTATATCCAATGTTTTTCGCGAAGCTGAGTGCCCCTTGGTAAGCGATGTCGACCTCTGTTGCGCTGGCTATCTGTCTGAGCTGTGATTCCTTCCACCGTTCCATTGTTCAACTCCAAAGCATATTGGTTCGAATGCTGGATCCAAGATTCAAGGTCCAAGGAGCGCAGTGTAGGATGTTTCTTACGGAGTTGTGAGAACTTTTTGGTTTTTGGATTGGGTTATAACATCGGATATAGTTCTAAAATGGTATTGGAGTGGCAAGTGGTTATTAAATGTCGATGTTAATATAGTGGCGTTTTGGCTGGTGATCATTAACTGGTTAGTTAGGGGGTGGATAAAGTGGCTGGCATATAGTCGCATTCGATAACGCGTACGCTAAAGACACCACAAATCGCCGGTGTTTCTGGCGGCCACTTTGCGAGACACTGCGACTATGTGTTGAAGGGAGCACCCCATGACCGCCAGTGAAGAGAAATTTACCCGCCAGACCTTGCTCGACGTCCAGCCATTGACGCCGAACCTGTTCACTCTGCGCGCCACACGGGATGCAGGTTTTCGCTTTCGCGCAGGGCAATTCGCCCGGCTGGGTGTGATCAAGGCTGATGGCAGTACGGTGTGGCGCGCCTATTCGATGGTGTCTTCACCCTATGACGAGTTTCTCGAGTTCTTTTCCATTGTCGTACCCGGCGGCGAATTCACCAGTGAGCTCAGCCGGCTGGGCATTGGCGATACGCTGTTGGTCGATCGGCAGGCGTTCGGGTACCTGACACTCGACCGTTTCGTCGATGGGCGTGATTTGTGGTTGTTATCCACCGGTACAGGTCTGGCGCCGTTTCTATCGATCCTGCAGGACTTCGAGGTCTGGGAAAAATTCGAGCGAATCATCCTGGTGTATAGCGTCCGGGAAACCAGGGAGCTGGCTTATCAAGCGCTGATCGCAGGCTTGGCGCAGCGTGATTATTTGAAGGAATTTGCCAACAAACTGCAGTTGATCAACACGGTGACCCGCGAGCGGCATCCGGGTGCCCTCAACGGACGGATCACCACCTTGATTGAAAACGGTGAACTGGAGCGGGTGGCTGGCGTGGCGCTGACGCCAGAACATTCGCGGGTGATGTTGTGCGGAAACCCGCAAATGATCGAAGACACGCGCAAATTGCTCAAGCAGCGCGACATGCACTTGAGCCTCAGCCGGCGGCCCGGTCAGGTGGCAGTGGAAAATTTCTGGTAAAAAAAACGGCGCCTTTCAAGCGCCGTTTGATTCAGGGTCGATTGTTCTGGGCCCGGAGCAAATCGCGAATCTCACCGAGTAACTCTTCTTCCTTGGTCGGAACCGGCGGCAGGGTGGGTGCGACGGCTTCTTCGCGCTTGAGGCGATTGATGGCCTTGACGCCCATGAAGATCGCAAACGCGACGATGACGAAGTCGATCAGGGTCTGGATGAATTTACCGTACGCCAGGACCACCGCCGGAGCATCGCCTTGGGCAGCCTTGAGTGTAATGGCCAGGTCACTGAAGTCCACGCCGCCGATCAGCAAGCCAATGGGGGGCATGATCACATCGCCGACAAACGAAGTCACGATCTTGCCGAAAGCAGCGCCGATGATGATACCGACGGCCATGTCGATCACATTGCCTTTGACCGCGAAGGCCTTGAACTCGTTTAACACGCCCATAGGTCATTTCCTTGTTACAGATGAGGTTGGTGAACGCAGTGTAAATCAGCAAATCGCATCCTGCTCGAAACGACTGCGTGCGAGGTTCGCCTGCAAAGGACCGGAGCATTGGCAAAAAGTTTACACAATGCCGCCTCTCCAGACGTCATCATTGCTTATCGGCCGCCTCTCGGATTTGGCGATCTGGCGAGTGAAGGGCGAGAAGGTCGCAATAATTTACACTGTGTGATTTGGCTTTGTTTATTGCAGCACCTGTCATCTGGTTGTCATTTTTAGACGGTGTTTCCATTGGATAGAAACACTCGGTTCCCAAAGCAGATGATAATATTTGTGTGACGATTCTCAACATGCTGTTGTTGTACGTTTAAGTAATTATTGGTTAGTGTTTGTACAAGTTTTTTTGTGTGCTTATTAACGGAGCGGCAGATGTTTCCGGTATTTGTGTATAAGTAAGCTGTGTTTGGACCTTATGTTGTGTGTGTAGTTTGTGTTTAAAATCTTGTTGAGCAAGATTTACAGCGTTGAATTGAAACTACTCATTCAAGACAGGCCGGCATCAATCGCAACGCACCGCGGCGGCTGACCTGAGCTATTATCGCGGTTTTTGCCGGGAGTTCAGATGGCCAAGGCCAAGCGCATGTACGGCTGCACTGAGTGCGGTTCAACCTTTCCCAAGTGGGCCGGTCAATGTGGTGAGTGCGGCGCCTGGAACACACTCACCGAAACCATGGTGGAGAGCGGCGGGGCAGCGGCACCCAGCGGTCGCACTGGCTGGACCGGTCAGCAGGCGCAAATCAAGACCCTGGCTGAAGTCAGTGTCGAGGAGGTCCCGCGCTTTTCCACGGCTTCCAGTGAGCTTGACCGGGTACTCGGTGGTGGCCTGGTGGATGGCTCGGTGGTGCTGATCGGCGGTGATCCGGGAATTGGCAAATCCACCATTCTCTTGCAAACCTTGTGCAATCTCGCCAAGAGCATGCCGGCACTGTATGTCACGGGTGAAGAGTCGCAGCAACAGGTGGCCATGCGCGCCCGACGCCTGGGGCTGCCACAGGATCAGCTGCGGGTCATGACCGAAACCTGCATAGAAACCATCATTGCTACCGCTCGGGTGGAAAAGCCCCGGGTCATGGTGATCGACTCGATCCAGACGATTTTCACCGAGCAACTGCAATCCGCACCGGGCGGTGTGTCCCAGGTTCGTGAGAGTGCGGCGCTGTTGGTGCGTTACGCCAAGCAGAGTGGCACCGCGATTTTCCTGGTGGGGCATGTGACCAAGGAGGGCGCGCTGGCGGGGCCCCGCGTACTGGAACACATGGTCGACACCGTGTTGTATTTTGAAGGCGAATCAGACGGGCGCCTGCGCCTGTTGCGGGCGGTTAAGAACCGTTTCGGTGCGGTTAACGAACTGGGCGTGTTCGGCATGACCGACAAGGGCCTGAAAGAAGTCTCCAATCCTTCGGCTATTTTTCTGACCCGTGCGCAGGAAGAAGTCCCGGGCAGTGTGGTCATGGCGACATGGGAAGGCACGCGGCCGATGTTGGTGGAAGTCCAAGCGCTGGTAGATGACAGTCACCTGGCCAATCCACGCAGGGTAACCCTGGGTCTGGATCAGAACCGGCTGGCAATGTTATTGGCAGTTCTGCATCGGCATGGCGGCATACCCACCCACGATCAGGATGTGTTCCTCAACGTGGTCGGAGGGGTGAAAGTACTGGAAACGGCATCTGACCTGGCTTTGATGGCAGCCGTCATGTCCAGTTTGCGCAACCGGCCGCTGCCCCATGATCTGCTGGTATTTGGTGAGGTTGGCCTTTCCGGCGAAGTGCGGCCGGTGCCAAGTGGTCAGGAGCGCTTGAAGGAAGCGGCAAAGCATGGCTTCAAACGTGCCATCGTGCCCAAGGGCAATGCGCCGAAAGAGCCGCCTGCGGGTTTGCAGATCATCGCGGTCACCCGTCTGGAGCAGGCCCTCGACGCCCTGTTCGAATAACACCAATCCTCTGTAGGAACGAGCCTGCTCGCAAAAAACGTTTGGATCACGCGCTCATTCAGATAGCCCGCGTCATCGTTGACGTCCATCGCGAGCATGCTCTCTCCTACAGGGGCGGAATCAGATTTCGATGAGCGCGCCCAGTTCGCGTTCAAGCTCCTGCGGATCGCCCAGATTGAATTCAATCAATCGCCGCAGGCGTTCAATGGACTCCAGGCTGATGTGCCTGCACACGAAACCCAATTGACCATTGTCTTCATGGGTCAATTGCACATCCATGGCGATGTGGTTGTCTTCGCTCAAATGGATGTCGACAGAAAAATCCTGCTGCCCGTTGCCAAGCCACGGCTCCGGTCGCTCGATCAGCAAGCCCTTGAGCGACAGATCGATCAGCTTCACCGGCCAGATGAACGCGCCTTGGCTCAGCTCGGTTCTGGCATCGAACGCAATACGTTTGAAGCGGCGACGTTCGGTAGGGTGCTCGCTCATGGCGCGATCCTCGGAAATGTACGCTGACTATAGACCGGCCTTGCAAAAGGCTGCCAGCGCCAGCAGGTGTCTAGACCAATGTCGGGGTATGGCCTTTGCTGTCAGGCGAGCTAAACTCGAGGTGGCTGTCTTTCTTGTCCACTCTGGCTGGAATAATAAAATGAAAAATAATAATAGCCCGCTACGCCACTTACCCTGGCTGCTGCTGGCAATCGTTGGGGCGTGCGCCCTGGGCGTGGTGGCACTGCGCCGAGGTGAGGCGATCAACGCTTTGTGGATTGTGGTTGCGTCCGTGGCCATCTATCTGGTGGCGTATCGTTACTACAGTCTGTTTATCGCTAACAATGTCATGCAGCTCGATGCGCGACGGGCTACCCCGGCCGTGCTCAACAATGACGGTCTGGATTATGTCCCGACCAACAAGCATATTCTCTTCGGTCACCACTTTGCGGCCATCGCTGGCGCGGGGCCGCTGGTCGGTCCGGTACTGGCGGCGCAGATGGGCTACCTGCCCGGCACGCTGTGGCTGATTGCCGGCGTGGTGCTGGCCGGTGCCGTGCAGGACTTCATGGTCCTGTTCATGTCCACCCGCCGCAACGGCCGCTCCCTGGGCGACATGGTCCGCGAAGAAATGGGCCGCATCCCCGGCACCATTGCGCTGTTCGGCTGCTTCCTGATCATGATCATCATCCTCGCGGTGCTGGCGCTGATCGTGGTCAAGGCCCTGGCCGAGAGCCCGTGGGGGATCTTCACGGTCATGGCGACCATCCCGATCGCGATGTTCATGGGCATCTACATGCGCTACATCCGTCCGGGTCGCATCGGCGAAATATCGGTGATCGGCGTGCTGTTGCTGCTGGGTTCGATCTGGCTGGGCGGGCAGATCGCCGCAGACCCGGTGTGGGCCAAGGCCTTTACCTTCACTGGTGTGCAGATTACCTGGATGCTGATTGGTTACGGTTTCGTGGCAGCCTCTTTGCCGGTATGGCTGATCCTGGCACCGCGTGACTACCTGTCGACCTTCCTCAAGATCGGTACCATCGTCGCTTTGGCGATCGGCATCCTGATCACCATGCCTGAGCTGAAAATGCCGGCGCTGACCCAGTTCATCGATGGCACGGGGCCGGTGTGGAAGGGCGGACTGTTCCCGTTCCTGTTCATCACCATTGCCTGTGGCGCCGTGTCGGGTTTCCACGCGCTGATCTCTTCCGGTACCACGCCAAAGCTGCTCGATAACGAGGTTAACGCCCGTTACATCGGTTACGGCGGCATGCTGATGGAATCCTTCGTGGCGATCATGGCCATGGTCGCGGCCTCGGTGATCGAGCCGGGCGTGTACTTCGCCATGAACAGCCCGGCGGCCGTGGTCGGCGGTGATGTGGTGGCCGTCGCGACCGCAGTCAGCAACTGGGGTTTTGCGATTACTCCCGAAGCCCTGCAAGCGGTGGCCAAGGACATCGGTGAAACCACCATCCTGGCCCGTGCCGGCGGTGCGCCGACCCTGGCCGTGGGTATCGCGCAGATCCTGCACAGTGTGCTGCCGGGTGAAAACACCATGGCGTTCTGGTATCACTTTGCGATCCTGTTCGAAGCGCTGTTCATCCTGACCGCGGTGGACGCCGGTACTCGCGCCGGGCGTTTCATGCTGCAGGACTTGCTCGGTTCCTTCGTGCCGGCGCTCAAACGTACCGAGTCCTGGGCAGCCAACTTCCTCGCCACCGCCGGTTGCGTGGCCATGTGGGGCTGGTTGCTGTACCAGGGCGTGATCGATCCGCTGGGTGGCATCAATACCCTGTGGCCGTTGTTCGGCATCTCCAACCAGATGCTGGCCGGTATCGCGCTGATGCTCGGCACCGTGGTGCTGATCAAGATGAAACGCCAGCGTTACGTCTGGGTCACCATGCTGCCTGCCGTGTGGTTGCTGATCTGCACCACCACCGCTGGCTTTATCAAGCTGTTCGACGCCAACCCGGCCATCGGCTTCCTGTCGCTGGCGAAAAAATACAGCGATGCGCTGGCCAATGGCCAGATCCTCTCCCCGGCCAAGGACATCACTCAGATGCAGCACGTGATCTTCAACGCCTACACCAACGCCACGCTGACCGCGCTGTTCCTGTTCGTGGTGTTCAGCATCCTGTTCTATGCGCTCAAAGTCGGTATTGCCGCCTGGGGTAAAAAAGAGCGTACGGATAAAGAATCGCCGTTCCAGGCGCTGCCGGATGCGTAACCAGAGGATTGCAGCATGTTCAATGACCTGAGTCGCCTCGGTAAATACCTCGGTCAGGCCGCGCGCCTGATGGTCGGCATGCCCGACTACGACAATTACGTCGAGCACATGCAAAGCAAGCATCCGGACAAACCGGTGATGAGCTACGAGGCGTTCTTTCGCGAGCGCCAGGAGGCTCGCTACGGTGGCAAGGGTGGGCCGAAGTGCTGTTGATTAAACAGCCAGGTTGACGCAATACCCTGTGGGAGCGGGCTTGCTCGCGAAAGCGGTGTGTCATTCAACATTCATGTCGACTGACACGACCTCTTCGCGAGCAGGCCCGCTCCCACATTTGTTTTGTGTTTTTCTTTCATTTCATTACGACAGGAGATTTAGCGTGTCCTCTCCAATTCCGGTAACCATCCTCAGCGGTTTTCTCGGCGCAGGTAAAACCACGCTGTTGCGCTATCTGCTCAAGGCCGAGCACGGCCTGAAAATCGCCGTGATCGAAAACGAGTTCAGCGATGCCGGTATCGACACCCAGCTGTTGGGTGACGAGCCGGTACAGGTCATGACATTGGCCAACGGCTGCGTCTGTTGCACCATTCACACCGACCTGACCAAGGCCTTGTACCTGCTGCTCGAACGCCTCGACAGCGGCGAGATCGCCTTTGATCGCCTGGTGATCGAATGCACCGGCCTCGCCGACCCGGCTCCGGTGGCACAAACTTTCTTCATCGACGAGGAGCTGCGCGAGCGCTACATCCTCGACGGCATCATAACCTTGGTGGACGCGGCGCACGCCGAACAGCACCTGACCCAGACCATCGCCCAGGCGCAGATCGGTTTCGCCGATCGTTTGCTGGTGAGCAAGCGTGATCTGGTGGACGAACCTGCATTCACGGCGTTGAGCGAGCGCCTGACCCGTATCAATCGTCGTGCGCCGATTCGTGTGGTCGACCACGGCAAGATCGACCTGGCCGAGCTGCTCGATGTGCGTGGCTTCAACCTCAACGCCGATCTGGGCGGCGGCGTGAGTTTGCGTCCAGTGAGCCAGGCACCGTCCATCGACCGTATTTCCAGCCTGGTGCTGCGCACCGAAAAACCGCTGGATATCGACAAACTCAGCGAGTTCATGAACGAGCTGCTGGAGGAGCACGGCAAGCAACTGCTGCGCTACAAAGGCGTCTTGAACATCCTCGGCGAGCCGCGCCGCATGGTGTTTCAGGGTGTGCTGAAACTTTACGGCTTCGACTGGGACACGGAGTGGGCGGCCGATGAAACCCGTGAAAGCGTGATCGTGTTCATTGCCGACGATTTGCCGCAGGAAAAGATTCGCCAAGGGTTCGCGCGAGTGGCGGCGGGCTAACCGGCAATACGCTTCTGGTTGGAGTGCGGTTGAGCGTTCAGCAAAACCGCCTCCAGATGATCCAGGTGACGGTTCAGTAGCATCACCGCCATCGCGGCATCTCGACGCGTGAGCGCATCCACTATTTTCTCGTGCAGTTGCCAAACGCAATAGTCCTCTAAAGCTGCGTTAAACTGCGCAATCGCCAATGAGGTCAAAGGCACCAGGCTGCCGAGAAAATGCGCTAGTGGAGTGTTGCCCGCCATGTCTGCCAACTGCAGGTGAAACTCCCCCGACAGGCGAATCGCCCGGCCATGCTCGGCGCATTGGCGCTCGGTATCGACCAGCGCTCGTAAGCGCTCCAAGGCAAGCGGGCAGGGTCGCTGGCAGGCCAGCCTCACCAGCATGAGCTCGGTCAGTCGCCGGGCATGCAATGCCTGCCGGGCTTGCTCGGCATTCAGCTGCGCGACACGAGGTCGATGGTTGGCCCGAAGGACAATGACCTGCTGGTAGGACAGTTGCGTCAGCACGCCACGGATGGCGCTGCGTCGAACACCAAACATCTGCGCCAGGCTTTCTTCGGTAAAGCGACTGGTCGTGTCGAGGCGCTGTTCGAGAATGGCATCGAGCACCCGTGAGTACAGATCCTCTACCGCCGGGGCAAAGGGCAGGGCAACAAGAGTCTGTGGCGAGGCGAAGCTGTTCATGGCCTGTCTCCAATTTGAAGCGGATTCAACTGCCGAGGTTGTCGTCCGGAATATTCAGTTCGATGCCCATGCGCTGACCTTCGCGCAAAATGTGCCGGCGCATCTCGGCGCTGGCCTGGGCGCTGTTCTTGCTGCGGATCGCGCGCACCACTGCTTCGTTTTCTTCAAGGCGTTCAGCCAGGTGTTCCGGGGAGTTGCGCAACACGTCGGCGCTCTGCTTGAGGGCATTGCTGGTCTGCTGGACCACGCTCTGGAAAATCGGGTTCGACGTCAGCGTGAACAGCTCTTCATGGAACGCGATGTAGGCATTCACGCCGGCTTCGCTGTCGTTGGCTTCCAGGGCTTCACGCATGTCCATCAGGGTCAGGCGCAGTTGCCCGACTTCCTTGCTGCTGATGGACTGCGCCACCAGGCCGACGATGAACGGCTCAAGGGTGTAGCGCAGTTGCAGGACATCTTCCAGGCTCGCCCCGGCCACGGCGCTGTCATGGCTTTGGCTGTCGTTGATATTCGCATCCAGCACCACCACGCCTTTGCCCGGCATGGAGCGCACCAGGCCGAGGGTTTCCAGGACGATGACGGCTTCACGCAGGCTCGGGCGGCTGATGCCCAACTGTTCGGCCAGCTCACGCTGCCCCGGGAGCATTTCGCCGGAGCGCCACTGACCGCGGGCCAGTGCGGCCCGAAGCTTTTCTACGACTGAATTTACAACGGTCGATGAGGTAATCACTGTTCGCTCCATGAGCATCTATAGCGTTGTTGGCCGTGCCTGCCCGAAAGCAGGCACGGCGCTTGTTCAAAATTCCTGCTGATGGGCCGGGGCCACCGGTTTTCTCGGCTGGAAGGTATAACCCACCTGGCCGGAAAGCACCTTGTTCGCCCGCTGCACATCGATGTCCTTTTCCCAACGGGCAATGGCCACGGTCGCCACGCAATTGCCGATCAGGTTGGTCAGCGCCCGTCCGATGCCCATGAACCAGTCCACTGCCAGCACCAATACCAGGCCCACCACCGGAATCGCCGGAATCGCCGTCAGGGTGGCTGCCAAAATTACCAGCGCCGAACCGGGAATGCCGTGGGCGCCCTTGGAGGTGATCAGCGACACCAGCAGAATCGTCAGCAGGTCGGTCATCGCCAGCGGCGTGCCGGTGGCGTTGGCGATGAACACAATGGCCAGGGTCAGGTAGATCGAAAAACCGTCGAGGTTGAATGAATACCCGGTTGGAATCACCAGCCCGACCGTCGAGCTGCCGATGCCCAAATGCTCCAGCTTGCGCATGATTTGTGGTAACACGGCATCGGACGAAGCGGTCCCCATGACGATCAACAGTTCTTCGCGCAGGTACTTGAGCAGCGGCCACATCCGCAGGCCGGACAGGCGCATCACCAGGCCTAGAATCAACGCGACGAAAGCCACGCAGGTCAGGTAGAACAAACCGACCAGGCTACCCAGGTGCTGCAGTGAATCCAGGCCATATTTGCTGGTGGTGAAGGCGATCGCGCCGAACACACCGATCGGCGCCAGGCGCACGATCATGCCCATGATGCGAAAGATCACGTGGCTGAGCTCATTGATCAGTCGCGAGATACCGGAAGCGGCTTCGCCCACCAGATTCAACGCACTGCCAAACAACACCGAAAACAGCAGCACTTGCAGGATATTGTTGTCTGCGAAGGCGCCTATCACCGAAGTCGGGATCAGGTCCATCAGGAACTGCGTGGTGGTGTGCATGTGCTGGCCACGTTGGGCGATATCGCCCATGTCCGCGGCAGAAAGCTGATCCAGATGAATGTTCGCGCCGCTGCCGATTCCAGTACTGAAGGCGAATACCAAGCCGATCACCAACGCAATGGTGGTGAGGATTTCAAAGTAGATCACTGATTTCAGGCCGATGCGGCCGACCTTCTTAAGGTCGCCGGCGCCGCTGATACCGCTAACCACTACGCAGAACACAATCAGGCCGATGAGCATTTTGATCAGCTTGATAAAACCGTCACCAAGGGGTTTGAGCTGAGCGGAATATTCGGGAAGGGTCAGCCCGCAGACGATGCCGAGCACCAGTCCGAGAACCACTTGGAGGAAGATTGAACGCGAGCACCATCTGAGCATGGGAGGAATCCTGGTCGGTGTCCTGGCTGCCGTGCGCGTCGCGCATCAGATTCAGGACTTAATTATTGTGGTCTTACCGGTATGTCCAGTGCAGGCGCAGTCTACGCTGGGTTTTTTCAAGATTACAAGGGGAAATCGTAAAATTGGCATGACCGGTCTGACCGGTTGCGCTGGCTCATTGAAAATCAAAAGATCGCAGCCTTCGGCAGCTCCTACATTGGAATTCGCGTTTCCCCGTAGGCGCTGCCCAAGGCTGCGATCTTTTGATCTTTACGACAGGCAAAAAAAACCGGCCATCACTGGCCGGTTTTTTCATTGCTGCGGTCTAGCGGGGGCTTATTAAGCGCCGTATACCGGCAGCTTCTTGCAGATAGCCTTGACCTTCTCACGAACGGCATCGATCACCGCTTCGTTGTTCAGGTCTGCCAGGATGTCGCAGATCCAGCCGGCCAGTTCCTTGCACTCTGCTTCCTTGAAGCCGCGAGTGGTCACAGCTGGAGTGCCGAAGCGCAGGCCGGAGGTGACGAACGGGGAGCGAGGGTCGTTTGGCACGGAGTTCTTGTTCACGGTGATGAACGCTTTGCCCAGGGCGGCGTCGGCATCTTTACCGGAGATTTCCTGCTTGATCAGCGACAGCAGGAACAGGTGGTTTTCAGTACCGCCGGAAACCACGTCGAAACCGCGCTCGATGAACACGCTGGCCATGGCCTGGGCGTTTTTCACCACTTGTTGCTGGTAAGCCTTGAACTCAGGCTGCAGCGCTTCCTTGAAGCAGATCGCTTTAGCGGCGATTACGTGCTCCAGTGGGCCACCCTGGGCGCCCGGGAATACCGCGGAGTTCAGCTTCTTCTCGATGTCGGCGTTGGCGCGAGCCAGGATCAGGCCACCACGTGGACCGCGCAGGGTCTTGTGGGTGGTGGTGGTCACCACGTCAGCGAATGGCACCGGGTTCGGGTAGACGCCAGCGGCGACCAGGCCAGCCACGTGGGCCATGTCGACGAACAGGTAGGCACCCACCTTGTCGGCGATTTCACGGAAGCGTGGGAAGTCGAGGATCTGCGAGTATGCAGAGAAACCGGCCACGATCATTTTTGGCTTGTGCTCAACGGCCAGGCGCTCGACTTCGTCGTAGTCGATCAGGCCGTTAGCGTCGATGCCGTACTGGATGGCGTTGTACAGCTTGCCGGAGGACGAAACGCTGGCACCGTGGGTCAGGTGACCACCGTGGGCCAGGCTCATGCCCAGGATGGTGTCGCCAGCCGACAGCAGGGCCAGGTAAACGGCGCTGTTGGCTTGCGAACCGGCGTGCGGCTGAACGTTGGCGTAATCGGCGCCGAACAGTTCTTTGGCTCGATCAATTGCAAGCTGCTCGACGATGTCAACATACTCGCAACCACCGTAGTAGCGCTTGCCCGGGTAGCCTTCGGCATACTTGTTGGTCAGTACCGAGCCTTGAGCTTCCATCACCGCAGGGCTGGTGTAGTTTTCCGAAGCGATCAGCTCAATGTGCTCTTCCTGGCGCTGAGCTTCTTGCTCCATGGCGGCAAAGAGATCGGCGTCGTACTTGGCAATAGTCAAATCACGGCTGAACATGGCGGTCCTCAAGGATCGGGGGCGGAAAAGGGGGGCATTCTAACCCAATGGGTTTTGGAAGGCATATGAAACGACATCATGTCGCAGACAAGTGGGCTTCATGACGGGATCAGCGGTGAATGGGCCGGCCTCTTCGCGAGCGTCACCACACAATGTCAGTCGAACATGAAGAGGGCATCATTGCTGAATTGCCCTTCAAAGGTGTGGGCCGGCATCGGCCGGCCGAACAGGTATCCCTGGACCTCATCGCAACCGTGTTCGCGCAGGAAATCCAGTTGCTCCTGGGTTTCCACGCCCTCGGCGATCACCGCCAGGTTAAGGCTGTGGGCCATGGCGATGATCGCCCGGGCGATCTGCGCATCCTGCTCACCCGATGGCAGGCCATCGACAAAGGTGCGGTCGATCTTCAGTACATCGATCGGGAACTGCTTGAGGTAGTTGAGCGATGAGTAGCCCGTGCCGAAGTCGTCGACCGCGATGCTCAGGCCAAGGTTTTTCAACCCGGCGAGAATCTGCATGGCTTCGCTGACTTCGCGCATCAGGATACTTTCGGTCAGTTCCAGTTCCAGGCACGCCGGAGGCAGGCCGGTTTCCTTCAGGATGTTGGCGATCCGCGTGCCAAGCTGGCCATCGGAAAACTGCCGTGCCGAGATGTTCACCGACACCTTCGGCACGCGCACCTTGGCCTGATGCCAGGTCTTGAGCTGGCGGCAAGCCTCGCTGATCACCCAATCCCCGACGTCCACCACCAGTCCGAGTTCTTCAAGCACCGGGATGAAATCTCCCGGCGGCACCAGGCCACGGCGCGGATGACGCCAGCGCAGCAAGGCTTCGGTGCCGGTCAGGCGTTTGCCATCGCCGCTGAACTGCGGTTGGTAGTACAGCACGAATTCGTTCTGTTCCAGGGCATGTCGCAAGTCGCTTTCCAGTTCCAGGCGCTCCAGGGCGCTGGCGTTCATGTCCGCCTGATAGAACTGGAAGTTGTTCTTGCCACGCTCCTTGGCGTGGTACATCGCGGTGTCGGCGTTCTTCATCAACTGGCTGAGTTCATTGCCGTCCTGCGGGCTCAGGGCGATGCCGATACTGGCCGTGACGAAGAACTCACGGCCTTCGAGTACGAAGGGTTTGACCAGGCTGGCGAGGATCTGCTCCGCCACGTGAATCGCCCGCGTCAAGGCGATTTCCCGGTTGGCCCGCGGTTGCAGGAGCAAGGTGAACTCATCGCCGCCCATGCGCGCGACCGTGTCGTCGTCGTCGACGCAACCGAGCAGGCGCGTGGCCATTTCCTTGAGCATGCGATCACCGGCGGCATGGCCCAGGGAGTCGTTGATCGGCTTGAAGCGGTCCAGGTCAAGGAACATCAACACCACCCAGGACTTCTGCCGTTCAGCCGCCTGCAACGCCGTGTGCAGGCGATCCTGGAACAGCGTGCGGTTGGGCAGGTGGGTCAGGGCGTCGTAATAGGCCAGGCGGTGAATCCGTTGCTCACTGGCTTTGCGTTCGCTGATGTCGCTGAAGAAACACACGTAGCTGGCCAGGTCGCCTTCGTCGTCCAGAACCGCGGTAATGCCGACCCAGGCCGGATAATGCTCGCCATTGCGCCGACGCAGCCACACTTCGCCTTCCCAGGTGCTGTGCTGGTTCAGTTGCTTGAGCACGTAGCGCAAATGGGCTTCCTGCTGCTCATCGACGGTGAGCATGTTCGGCAACTGGTCGAGTACCTGTTCCACGGCATAACCGCTGACACGACTGAAGGCTTCATTGGCCTGGACGATATAGCCGGCCGGGTCGGTGATGAGGATCGCCGAGGTCGAGTGTTCGAATACCGTGGCGGCCATTCGCAGGTCTTTCTCGGCCCGGCGTTGCTGGCTGATATCGCGACCGACGCCAAGCACGCCTTCGAATGCACCGTGTTCGTCCCAGACCAGGACCAGTCGTAGCTCGATAGGAATCTTGCGCCCATCGCCGCGCAGGCAGTCGAACAGGAATAGCTGGGTTTGCACCTGGCTGCGCAGCAGGGCCAGCTGTTCAGGTTTATCCAGCGCTTTGCTGACACGATCCATCAGGCTGTAGATGCCACTCAACTGTTGCGGATTGGCAATGGTCGATTGCCAGCCGTTCTGGAAAATCCACTCTACGTCGTAGCCCAGCACCCCCTGCACGGAAGGGCTTACATAGTTGAGCGCCATGCGGCTGTCGGTGGAAAAAATCACGTCGCTGATGCTTTCGGCGAGCATGCGGTAGCGCTGCTCGCTGTCGCGCAGCGACTCGCTGGCCTCGATCTGTTCGGTAACGTCCTTGGCCACGCCGATGATGCGGGTGACTTGGTCGTGCTTGTCCCGTGCCAGTGCCTGCTCGCGAATGTCGAAACGCCGCCATTGCCCGTCACGGTGGCGAAAGCGCAACTGGCATTGCATCAATTGGCTGTAGCCGCCTTGCCGCTGGGTCTGGCGCGACCGGTGGTAGTAATCGGCATCGTCAGGATGCAGGAGGATTTCCCAGAAGTACTCGCCCATCTGCTGCAGTTCGGTGCGGTTGTAGCCCAGCGTTTGGCCCAGGTGATGGTTGCTGAAGATCATTCGCTGGCTGATCACGTCTTGCACGTAAAGGTGATCGGGCACGGTCCGCACGACGTCAGACCAGAAACGTTCGCGCTCCTGCTGCGACAGCTCGATGAGCTTGCGGCTGGTGATATCGGTGATGCTCAGGATCACCGCCTTGAAGTCGTCAGGGTTCTGCGGCAGGCGCAACACCAGCCACAGATGCTGGTCACGACCCGAGGCGTCCTGGAGTTTGATTTCCAGTTCGAGCTGTTGCTGTTTCCTGTGCACCGCTTCGAGCACCTGATTGCCGATGGCGCTGCCCTCTACAGGATTGCCATCGATCAACAGTCTCCAGACGTGTTCACAGGTATCGACGTTAAGCAGTTGCAGGGCGACCTGATTGACTTCGGTAATGCGCAGCTCCTGCAGCAGCTGCCGGCGCTGTTGCGCAACCGCCAGCCATGCTTGCAGTTGCTCGTCGCTCAGCAGTTGGGCCTTGTCAAACACGCTGCGCAGGCCAGACATGTCGAGTACGCACAATGCCACGCCCGAGCCTTCGAAAATTTCCTGGTAGCGTCGGCGACCTTCGTGCAGCTGGCGCTGCCGACGGCGCATGTTCAGCAGGACGATGAACGGCAGCATGGAAAAAGCCAGGCATAGCAGGCATTTGCCAATGAAAGCCGGTAGCAGTTCTTCGAGCACTCGCTGGCGATCGAACAGTCCACGTAGTTGCCAGTCGCTGCTGCTCAGCGCGACGGTCAGTACGCTGTTGGCCACATCGTCCTGGGTCAAGGTGCCTGGGTTGACCTGCGGCAATGCCTCGTCGCGGCTGAGGATCTGGTGATTGAAGCGATTTTCCACCAGCCACAGCGGGGCAGTACCCGTTTCGTTCAGATGGGTCAGTGAAGTGAAAAACGTCGGCCTGAAGCGCAAGGTCCAATAGCCGCGATTGCTGCCGCTGGCTTGATGTAACAGCAGATACACTCGCGAGCCGTCGATGGCGTTGCTGTAGTAGTGGGGTTGGGCGCGACTGCGTCGGACCAGCTCTCCCAGGTAGTCGGCATCGTCGCTGGTGCCGGCCGTGTCACTGAGGATTCTTCCCGAAGGGCTGAGCAGTGCCAGGCTGGAAAGCTCGGGCAAGGACTTTTGCAGTTTGCGCAGCAGGTCCTGCAGCTCGTCAGTACTTTGTGGCTGCTCGACAATCGGTAGCAGGTTGAGGGCGATCTGGGCGTTGAGCGCCATATTCAGGCTCACTTGTGCGGCCTGGTCTGCGGTGTGGTCGATGGTCGCCTGGCGTTGGATCTTCTGGGTTTCCCGAAGCTGATCGAGCAGTTGCCAGCACAACAAGGCGAGCAGCAGCAACACGAGCATCGCCAAAGCGCCCTTGAGTGTGCCGCGCATGGGCGAGCCGGGTGCAACAGTCGGTGCACGGGGGATCAGGGACGGAGGGACACTGGACAAACTGTAATCCTGCGGTTTGGCTGGACTGGCGCGACGTGCACTATAAGTCGGACGCCCGAAGGGCGGCTAGCATGCCTTGAGTTGTGGCGAAGTGCCAGTCCCGCTCGGCTGGACTGCCATCTGTCATTAAGGTAGCTTTGCCGGTTACGCGGGAGCGTTCCAGCTCCTAGAATCAGACTTTTTTCAGCGCCTGCGCATTGACCTCGTCAAGCGTACGTCGCGCATGGTCTGGCCGGGCATCGCCTGCGCTCTATTCATTCATCAGTCACTGACCCTAGGTTCTCCATGGCTCAATACGTATTCACCATGCATCGGCTGGGCAAAGTTGTTCCGCCGAAGCGGGAAATCCTGAAAAACATCTCCTTGTCGTTCTTCCCGGGCGCCAAGATCGGCGTACTCGGCCTCAACGGTTCGGGTAAGTCCACCCTGTTGAAAATCATGGCTGGCGTCGACACCGAGTTCGACGGCGAAGCCCGTCCGATGCCAGACCTGAACATCGGCTATCTGCCGCAAGAACCACAACTGGACCCGACCAAGACCGTGCGTGAAGTGGTCGAGGAAGCGGTCAGCGTGATCAAGGACGCCCAGGCGCGCCTGGACGAGGTCTACGCGGCCTACGCCGACCCGGATGCCGACTTCGACAAGCTGGCTGCCGAGCAGGCCAAGCTCGAAGCCATCCTGCAAGCCAGCGATGGCCATAACCTGGAGCGCCAGCTGGAAGTCGCCGCCGACGCGCTGCGCCTGCCGGCCTGGGACGCAAAAGTAGAACACCTGTCCGGTGGTGAAAAGCGTCGTGTGGCCCTGTGCCGCCTGCTGCTGTCCGCGCCGGACATGCTGCTGCTCGACGAACCGACCAACCACCTGGACGCCGACTCCGTTGCCTGGCTGGAGCACTTCCTGCACGACTTCCCGGGCACCGTGGTTGCGATCACGCACGACCGTTACTTCCTGGACAACGTCGCTGGCTGGATCCTGGAACTCGACCGCGGCGCGGGCATTCCGTACGAGGGCAACTATTCGGGTTGGCTGGAAGCCAAGTCCGATCGTCTGGCCCAGGAATCCAAGCAGCAGTCGGCTCACGAAAAAGCCATGAAGGAAGAACTGGAGTGGGTGCGCAAAGGCGCCAAGGCCCGTCAGTCGAAATCCAAGGCTCGTCTGCAACGCTTCGAGGAAATGCAATCGCAGGAATTCCAGAAGCGCAGCGAAACCAACGAGATCTACATCCCGGCCGGTCCACGCCTGGGCGACAAGGTCATCGAATTCAAGAACGTCACCAAGGGCTATGGCGATCGCGTATTGATCGACAACCTGTCGTTCTCCATGCCTAAAGGTGCCATCGTCGGCGTGATCGGCGGTAACGGTGCCGGTAAGTCGACCCTGTTCCGCATGCTGATGGGCAAGGAAACACCGGATTCGGGCAGCATCGAAGTCGGCGAAACCGTGCAGTTGGCTTGCGTGGACCAGAGCCGCGAAGACCTGGACGGCAGCAAGACCGTGTTCCAGCAAATCTCCGACGGTTCCGACCAGATCCGCATTGGTAACTACGAGATTCCGTCGCGCACTTACGTCGGCCGCTTCAACTTCAAGGGCGGCGACCAGCAGAAGTTCGTCAAGGACCTCTCCGGTGGTGAGCGTGGTCGCTTGCACCTGGCCCTGACCCTGAAAGAGGGCGGCAACGTCCTGTTGCTCGACGAACCGTCCAACGACCTCGACGTCGAAACCCTGCGTTCCCTGGAAGAAGCCCTGCTCGACTTCCCGGGCGCTGCCATTGTGATCTCTCACGATCGGTGGTTCCTTGACCGCGTCGCGACGCACATCCTGGCGTACGAAGATGACTCGCAAGCTGTGTTCTTCGAAGGTAACTACACCGAGTACGAAGCCGATCGCAAAAAGCGTCTTGGCGAAGCCGCTGCCCAGCCACACCGGGTACGACACAAGAAACTGGCCTGATCTGGGGTTGGTTGCATGAAAAAACGGAGCCTTCGGGGCTCCGTTTTTTTTTGTTCGTTTTCCAGTGGCACCGCGGTGTATTCATCGCAGGCAAGCCAGCTGCCACAGGGAATGGGTAATGCCCGGAAAGTGTGTACAACATCCAAACTGTGGGAGCTGGCTTGCCAGCGATGGTGGTGTTACTGATGGTGCGGGATTCAGGGAGGCTCTCCCTATTTAGGTGCAGAAATGGTCGATAATCGGACAAAATTTATATCAAGTGCACCATTTAATTTCATAAATGCGACATTCTGCTCTGTCCTAGTGCGCGTTTCGTTTGTTAAAGTCCGGCCCAATTTCTACCAATGACAATAAATTTGCCGAGACTTTTCCATGATCGAATCCGTCGAATCCTTCCTTGCCCGCCTGAAAAAGCGCGACCCGGACCAGCCTGAATTCCACCAGGCCGTCGAGGAAGTCTTGCGTAGCCTGTGGCCATTTCTCGAAGCCAATCCGCATTACCTGACCTCGGGCATCCTGGAGCGCATCTGCGAGCCGGAGCGAGCTGTCGTGTTCCGCGTGTCCTGGGTCGACGATCACGGCAAGGTGCAGGTCAATCGCGGTTTCCGTATCCAGATGAACAGCGCCATCGGCCCATACAAAGGCGGCTTGCGTTTCCATCCGTCGGTGAACCTGGGCGTCTTGAAGTTCCTGGCCTTCGAGCAGACCTTCAAGAACTCATTGACGTCGTTGCCCATGGGCGGCGGCAAAGGCGGTTCCGATTTCGACCCCAAAGGTAAAAGCGACGCCGAAGTCATGCGCTTCTGCCAGGCCTTCATGAGTGAGCTGTATCGCCACATTGGCGCCGATGTCGACGTGCCGGCCGGCGATATCGGCGTCGGTGCCCGTGAGATCGGCTTCCTGTTCGGTCAGTACAAGCGCCTGAGCAACCAGTTCACCAGCGTGTTGACCGGCAAGGGACCGAGCTATGGCGGCAGCCTGATTCGCCCTGAGGCCACCGGATTCGGTTGCGTGTACTTCGCCGAGGAAATGCTCAAGCGTCGCGGCGAAACCGTCGAAGGCAAACGTGTGGCGATCTCGGGTTCCGGTAACGTTGCGCAGTACGCGGCGCGCAAGGTCATGGACCTGGGCGGCAAGGTTGTTTCGCTGTCTGACTCCGAAGGCACGCTGTATTGCGAAAGCGGGCTGACCGAAGAGCAGTGGCAGGCAGTGCTTGAACTGAAAAACGTGCAGCGCGGACGCATCAGCGAGCTGGCGGGTCGTTTTGGCCTGGAGTTCCTGGCTGGCCAGCATCCGTGGGGGCTAGCTTGCGAGATCGCGTTGCCGTGCGCCACGCAAAACGAACTGGATGCCGATGCGGCACAGGCATTGCTGCGCAATGGCTGCTTCTGTGTAGCGGAGGGGGCGAACATGCCGACCACCCTCGAAGCCGTGGACCTGTTTATCGAAGCAGGCATCCTGTTCGCGCCGGGCAAGGCGTCCAATGCCGGTGGTGTTGCTGTCAGCGGTCTGGAGATGTCGCAGAACGCCATGCGTCTGCTATGGACCGGCGGTGAGGTGGACAGCAAGCTGCACGCCATCATGCAGTCGATCCATCACGCTTGCGTGCATTACGGTGAGGAGAATGGCCAGGTCAACTACGTCAAGGGTGCGAACATCGCCGGTTTCGTCAAAGTCGCCGACGCGATGCTGGCCCAAGGTGTGGTTTAACCCGGTTCGATACGAATGATCTCGATCGTTTGATCGCCGGCCGGGCGTTGCCACAGCACCTCGTCACCGAGTTGCGCCCCGAGCAGCGCCCGACCCAGCGGTGATCCCCAATTGATCAGGCCATGAGCTGCATCGGCCTGATCTTCGCCCACCAGTTGCACCCGGTGTTCGGCGTCATGTTCATCGGCGTAGGTTACCCGGCTGCCGATCTGCACTTTTTCGGTGGACGTGGCGACTGGTACGACCTGGGCGCTACCCAGGCGTTGCTTGAAATAACGCAGGTCGCGCTCCAGGTCGGCCAGGCGCTGCTTGTCGGCCTGATCGCCCTCCGCAGACTGCGCGGCGTGCAGGGCTTGCAGTTCGCCAACCTTGGCCTGCAGCAGTTTCAGGCCCTGTGGTGTGACGTAGTTGGGCTGCGCGCTGACTTGCCGTTCGACTGGCTGATCCGCTTGCGCAGCGGCGTTATCTTCATTGACGAATGCCCGGCTCATGGTTTTCTCCCGTTATAGGGTTTGGGCCATGCTCGCAGGCATTTGGTTGCACGGGATGTCTGAAAGCGACTTATGGCGAGCGATAGGCTCGGGCGGCATCCTGATCCTTCTGTTGTTCCCAGGCTTTGTCCCGTTCATTGAGGTGACTGTTGCGATAGTTGCCACGATCCTCGTTTTCGCGCATGGCCTGACATTGTCGGAAACCATCGCTCCAGCCTTCGGCGTAATTCTTGTCCTTCAGGTAGCGCGGGACGTTTTTGCGAAACTCGCCGGTAATGGCTCCGGCGGCCTGTCGACCACTGCTGCACCCATCATCGAAGCCGTCGGCGAATGCGGGTGGATAACCCTTGGCGATCAAATCTTCATGGGTTGTCTGGCAACCTGCGATCAACATCAACAAACTCAACACACCCGCGCAACGCCACATCTCGGACTCCCGGGGCCGTTTAACGGCCTATAGGGGAAGTCTAGGTGCGGGTTCGTCAGGTGTTTGTGGAAGGCCTGTGAAAAATCCATTCAACATCACAATCCCCTGTGGGAGCGAGCCTGCTCGCGAAGGCGGTGGATCAGCCGCCATCGATGTCGGCAGACAGTGCGCATTCGCGAGCAGGCTCGCTCCCACAGGGTGGATCGGTGAGTTTTGGTCAGTAGTGATACCACTTCACCTCTAGCATCACCTCATTCTCAGGGGTGGCCAGGTGGCTGAACTCGCGCTGGGCGCTCAGGCGCACACCGAGGTTGCGTGACAATTCCCACTGCTGGTTCAGGCTCAGGCTACGGCGCACTTCGCCATTGGTGAAGAAATCGCCTTTTGCCTCCAGGCTCAGATTGCCCAGCGGGTTTTTCCACAGCAGGCCGGTGTTGAAACCGGCCGCCGGCGATATGAATTCGGCGAAGTCATTGTTGTGCTCCACGCGCACGGTACCCAGGGCGAACCCCAGCATGTCGTCGCCCAGTTGCCAGGTTCCACCGCCGCCGCCATTGACGTGGCTGACCAGGGTTTCATCGTCATGCTTGCCCGGCACTCGCTCCAGGCCACCAGTGACCTGCCACGACAACGGTTGCAGCAACTCATTGCGCGGGGTCAGGGAGCGAATGGTCGCCAGGTCCAGTTGCTGCACCTGCCAGTCATTGCCTTCGTACTGACGCAGTTTCAATTGCAGGATCTCGATCTGTGCGCCGAGGGGGAAGCTTTCGGCGTTGTCATTGAGGTCGTGATAGGCCATGCGCAAGCCGTACTCGCCAAAGGCTCGGTCGCCACGGGTGCCCAGACCGGCCTGCCAGGTGCGCGACTCGTGGCCGTCCTCGGGCAGGCCAGGCTGCGGGATATCCAGTTCCGGTGCGGGATTTCGATTGATCGCCCGCAGTAACTCAAAGCTGCGCTGGGCCCGCTGCGGATCACGCTCCTGGCCGTTGGCGCGATAGCGTTCCAGGCGGTAGGCCGCATCGATAATCAGCGCCTGGCGGTCACGGGGTTGCGCCTTGAATTCGGGCGTTTGCAATTGATTCTGGTCGGCGCTGACTCTCAGTACCCACTGTTGTTCTTCATCGGTCAGTGGCTCGGCTCGGCTCAGCAATTCCCGTTCGCGAGACGGACGATACTGGATGGACTCCACCAGCCCTGCCTCTTTCACGGCCTTGACGGTATCGGTGGGAATGGCTGTCAGCGGGAATTGCTCGGTCAGGCGCAGGCTCGGACGCGCCACTTGCAGCAGTTCCAGCAAGCGATAGGAGCAGTTTTCGTCGAAGAAGAAATAGTCGAACTGAATCTGTTTCAGTTCCCAGACGTGCTCGACCATGCGCGCTGTTTCCTGCTGGGTCAGGTTCAGGCGGTACTCCCACAGGTCACGGTTCTCGAGACTGCGATATTCCGAGAGCTTTTCCTGGTAGGGCACCAGCGCAAACAGCCCCGGATAGCCCCCCATCAAGCCTTTCCAGGCGTACAGGATGCTGTTGTCGGAACCCTCGATGTAGGCGCCGAAGTTGATCGCGTAACTGAGCAGCGAGGTCTTGTCGCTTTGCACGTCCGCCTGATCGATGCGTAGCAACGTGTGGCCGAACATCGATGACGGGCTGTTCAGGTAGGCCGCCGGGAAGATCATCACCGCGCTGTGGGGCGAAACGTCCTTGAACCATTGCTTGAATTCGGCGCAGTCCAAAGCCGGCAGGTCGGTCAGGTTGAGTTGCGCCTTGAGCCAGCGGGTTCGTGCCGGGTAGACGCACTGCGCATGCTTTTCGCCGGCAGTGGCCGGGGCGTACAAGGCTTGCACGGTGGCCGCCAGTTCACGGTCCGGGTGTTCGTTGCCATCGGCGGCAAGAAAGAATTTCCTGTCGCTGACATAGCTTCGCCAGCCACCGAGCTTGGCGGTTTCGTAATGGCCCAGGGAAATCCAAAAGGGGTCGTTGGCCAGTTGCTGCAAACGTTGTGGATCGATGTGAGGCGCGGCGGACAGCGGGGCGCAGACACAGAGCGCCAGCCAGGCAAGGCGTTTGAGCATAATCAGCAACTTAAACAGGAAAAAAACAAAGACCCAAGGAGGGGGCAGGTCCAAAAAATAAACCCGCTTCCCGAAAGAAGCGGGGTGCGCTGGAGCTTAAGCCTGAGTTGCGTACTTGGCCAGACGAGGATCGCTCTTGAGAACGGCCAGGGTGTTGGTATGCACATCTTCCGCGGTCACGTCAGCTTTGCTGAAGATCTGCTGGAAGTGCTCGTGAGTGACGGCGGCGAAGTGCGCACGGTCTTCCGGCGCCACGCCCAGTACCACGGCGTAGGTGGTCAGCGCTTCGCCCTGACCTTTAGCCATGTCTTCGGACAGCTCGTTCATCATGCCATTCATGGCAAACCAGGATTTGCCGCCATAGGTCAGCGACGCGTTGGTCGAGCAACCGTTGGTACCGGAAGTCATACCAAATGTTGCGTTACCGGAAGTGCCGTTGGTGGTGGATGCCAGGAAGTGAGCCGGGGTGCCACGCTGACCTTCGAACAGCATGTTGCCCCAACCGCAATCCGGGCCGCCTGGCGCCTGAGCCATGGCGTTGATGGATACCGCGGTGAAGAGAGTACCAAGAAGAATCCGTTTCATAGCTTTGTTCTCTTTATGTGCAAACCAATGGACAAGGGTTCTGGCGCCTATCTCGCCAGTGTGGACTGGTTATTAATCCAGTCGCGCAGTTTGGAGTTTAGGCATGATCAAGGGGTTCCGTGATTTTTTGCCAAAAATTCGTTGAAATCGGTGATTTGGCGCCGCTCAACGCCGGGCTTTGGCCTTGACTATGCTTTGGCCTTAGGCGCTCCTTGCCAGTCAGGCATGGGCGGCGCCAGAATGCCGCTATCTGCCCCGCCTGATTGTTAAGGAAGCCCGATGCCTGATCCTGTTGCTGCCAGCTTGCGTCTAGCGCCTGAAGCGCTGACCCGTCCGTTTTCCGCTGAACAGTTCAGCTTCTCTACCACCAATGATCTGGAGCCCTTTCGCGGTGTGCTTGGCCAGGAACGTGCGGTCGAAGCCTTGCAGTTCGGTGTGGCCATGCCACGCCCCGGTTACAACGTATTCGTCATGGGCGAGCCCGGCACCGGTCGCTTCTCTTTCGTCAAACGCTACCTGAAGGCCGAAGGCAAACGCCTGCAGACCCCGGCGGACTGGGTCTACGTCAATAATTTCGATGAGCCGCGCGAACCGCGTGCCCTGGAACTGCCATCGGGCACCGCCGGTGCTTTCATCGGTGATATCAACGGCTTGATCGACAACCTGCTGGCGACCTTTCCGGCGGTGTTCGAGCATCCGTCCTACCAGCAGAAGAAAAGCGCCATCGACCGCGCCTTCAATCAGCGCTATGACAAGGCGCTGGACGTGATCGAGCGCCTGGCGCTGGAGAAAGACGTCGCGCTCTATCGCGATGCCAGCAATATCGCATTCACTCCGATGCTTGAAGGCAAGGCGTTGGATGAGGCCGAATTCGCTCAATTGCCAGAAGCCGAGCGCGATCGCTTCCACGATGATATTTCCAACCTCGAAGAGCGCCTGAACGAGGAACTCGCCAGCCTGCCGCAATGGAAGCGCGAGTCGAGCAATCAACTGCGCCACCTGAACGAAGAAACCATTACGCTGGCCCTGCAGCCATTGCTGTCGCCGTTGTCGGAGAAATACGCCGAGAACGCGGCGGTGTGCGGTTACCTGCAAGCGATGCAGGTGTATTTGCTCAAGACCGTGGTCGAGCAATTGGTCGACGACAGCAAGACCGATGCGGTCGCCCGCAAGCTACTGGAGGAACAATACGCGCCGAGCCTGGTGGTCGGGCATTCCGCCAGCGGTGGTGCCCCTGTCGTGTTCGAGCCGCATCCGACCTACGAGAACCTGTTCGGTCGCATCGAATACAGCACCGATCAGGGCGCGCTCTACACCACGTATCGGCAGTTGCGGCCGGGTGCGCTGCACCGGGCCAACGGCGGTTTCCTGATCCTTGAAGCGGATAAAATGCTCAGCGAGCCGTTCGTGTGGGATGCGCTGAAGCGCGCCCTGCAATCGCGCAAACTGAAAATGGAATCGCCACTGGGCGAGATGGGTCGTTTCGCTACCGTCACCCTGACGCCGCAGCATATTCCGTTGCAGGTCAAAGTCGTCATCATCGGCGCCCGCCAGCTCTACTACACGCTGCAGGACCTCGATCCGGACTTCCAGGAAATGTTTCGCGTCCTGGTGGATTTCGATGAAGACATTCCAATGGTCGACGAGAGCCTGGAACAGTTCGCCCAGTTGCTCAAGACCCGTACTTCCGAGGAGGGCATGGCGCCGTTGACCGCCGATGCGGTAGCGCGCCTGGCAACCTACAGCGCACGCCTGGCCGAGCATCAGGGGCGGTTGTCGGCACGCATCGGTGATCTGTTCCAGCTGGTCAGCGAGGCGGATTTCATTCGTCACCTGGCCTCGGATGAAATGACCGATGCCGGTCACATCGAGCGGGCACTCAAGGCCAAGGCCACCCGTACCGGACGTGTGTCGGCGCGCATTCTCGATGACATGCTGGCGGGGATCATCCTGATCGACACCGCGGGCGCGGCGGTCGGCAAGTGCAACGGCCTGACGGTGCTGGAAGTCGGCGACTCGGCCTTCGGTGTACCGGCGCGGATCTCCGCCACGGTGTATCCCGGTGGCAGCGGTATCGTCGACATCGAGCGTGAGGTCAACCTCGGTCAGCCGATCCACTCCAAAGGGGTGATGATTCTCACCGGTTACCTGGGCAGCCGTTACGCCCAGGAGTTTCCGCTGGCGATCTCCGCGAGCATTGCGCTGGAGCAGTCCTATGGCTACGTCGATGGTGACAGTGCTTCCCTGGGCGAGGCATGCACCCTGATCTCGGCCCTGTCGAAAACCCCGCTCAAGCAGTGCTTTGCGATTACCGGCTCGATCAACCAGTTCGGTGAAGTGCAGGCCGTGGGCGGCGTCAACGAGAAGATCGAGGGGTTCTTCCGTCTCTGCGAAGCCCGCGGGCTGACGGGCGAACAGGGAGCAATCATTCCCCACGCCAACGTTGCCACGCTGATGCTTGACGAGAAAGTGCTGGCCGCTGTGCGCGCCGGTCAGTTCCACGTCTACGCGGTGCGTCAGGCCGACGAGGCGCTCAGCCTGCTGGTGGGTGAGCCGGCGGGCGAGCCGGATGAAAATGGCGAGTTCCCTGAAGGTAGCGTCAACGCACGGGTGGTGGAGCGCTTGCGGGTGATCGCGGAGATGATCAGCGAAGATGACCTGAAAGAGGCAGAAAAGGAAATGGCGGTCGAGGCGCTGGTGGAGGCCAAGCCGGCCTGATGCAAACCTGAGCTTCATCTCGATCCATTGTGGGAGCGGGCTTGCTCGCGAAAGCGGACTTACAGTCAACATCGTTGTTGTCTGAATGACCGCTTTCGCGAGCAAGTCCGCTCCCACATTTGTCTTCGGGTAATCCTGGAAAAGTGCCATCACTCTGGCGCCAATATTCACACAGTGACCATTCGGCGCCTTCTGGTCTTACTTGACGTACTAGTCAAACTTTTCCTCTATTCTCTGCTCAAGGATATCGACAGTATCACTGGATCGAGACAGCCTTCCCGTGGAGGCTGAATACCGGATTTACCGAGGGTCGCCGCCATGCCGCGCAACCTCTGCCTCACTCGTCAATGTCTAGGTCTTGTGACTCGTATCGAATGCGCCATCCGCCCCCTGGCGGGCGATACGGGGATGTGGACCTTACTCTTCGCCGCCGGAATGGCCGGTGAACAACCTTCAGCCATCAAAGCCCAAGGCCCGTTCCATGGCCCTTTTGTGGCTGAGTCCATCCTCGATACCATCGTTGAAAGCCTGACCCTGCACGGCTATGAACTGGCCGATGACCCGCAGATCTGGTGCCTGCATCTGCAAGCCCAGTTGCGGGAAATCAACGGTGGTCGTTGTCGTAGCGTGGGTGGTTTCGAGTTCCGGCCCGAGCACTGACAGCGCTATTGGGCCTGGCTGGACATGTCAGCCTTGTCGAGCTTGACCTCAAAACCATATTGCACGGTGGCGAGGTCAGTTCGTTGATAGGTTTCCAGGCGCGTGGGTTGACCGTAGAAGTAATGCACGGCGAATAACGCGGGGCCTTCTGTGCTCGCGTCATGGCTGACCGCAAGAATTTCCTTCAGGTAATTGCCGCTGTCATCCTTGGCAAAAAAGCGCCAGTCCTGATCGGGAAACACTTTCGAATCCACCACCAGTGCATTGCCCTTGAGTTCAAGACCCTTGGGCAATTGATGGGCATCGAACATCTGCTTTTCGACAGTGGCCAGAAATAGCGGGATGGAGCCAACCACAAAGGCGGGTGTCTGTGGAAACAGGTTCAGGTCGTAGGTGATCGTGCCGCCCAAGGGGTCGACCTCATACGCCTCTGGTGGCAATTCGATCGACCCATCGCGCTTGCCGCTGCTGTCTTCGGTGAAGAAGCTGACCGGACTATCGCCCGGGTTGAAAGAGCTACCGAGCAATTCATCATTGAAGCTGAGCAGGTGAGTGAACTCGACGCGCGCAGCGCTGGGATCCTCGACCGATTGATTGATCCTGACGCCTTTTTTCAACTGTTCAGGGGTCAAGGTCGCGCCTTTGAGCCAGGTCGGGGCATTGTCGTCGTAGACCACCACCGGCAAGCTCAGCGGCTGGATGGTTTTCGCCGTGGTATGGCGGTCGAAGCGGCGTACCGGCAGGTCCAGGTCCTTGCGAGTCACCGTAACGCCGGAGAAATCCAGCAGGCTGACTTCAAGGGTTTCGATGGTCCCGTTGAAATACACCTTGGAGTAGTGGCGTTTCTGTTGTTTTTCGAAAGTTCGCTGCTCTTCATTGAGCTGTTTTTCCAGCGACTCGCTCCAGAGCTTCTGTTGCTGCAGCTTCGCCAGTTGTTTCTGGTAGAAGGCAATTTGCGCGGCATTCTCATTGATCGAGCCTGAGCGCGACAGAAACTGCCCGGTGGCGTCCCGGGCCTGGACAATCAGCGGATTCAACGGTGTTTCAGCAATCTCGGGGGCTGGCGGCTCGCTGTTGCTGAACTCGATTTCGGCGAAGTTGTCCGCAAGTTTCACCAAGGTGACGCTCAAGTTGTCGTTGGTGCGGGTCTGGCCGATGTCCTTTTTCGTCAGGTCAAAGCTGTAGAGCCGGCGCGGTGCAATGACTTCCACCTTGCCTTGCAGGCTCACCGGTTGTGGCTGATTCTTGATATCGACGTCCAGTCCTTCAATGAACGGATAGGTCACGGTCAAGTCGTCAGGGTTGGTCACGTTGGAGCTCGATGGGCTCAACTGAATGCCTGGGTCGGTTTCCGACCATTCCGGCTGGAAGGCGATGACCCGTTTGTTGCTCAGGGTGACCGACTGCCATTGCAGGCCATGGGGAAACAGAAACGCCGCCGGGATGCTGAAGTTGAAGGGAAACACCGGTTGCAGGTCCGTCAGGTAGTCGGAGCTGGAGTCCTTGTGCAGGACGAACAGGCCATTGATGTACGTGTCAACCAGGGCCTGTGGCGTTGGGTAGTGCTTGAGCACGGCGAGGGCGTCTTCACCGTATTCGGTTTCCACGGGCTTGCTGTCGAGCTTGAGTTGCGCGCGCTCAAGCAACAACAGCGAACCGCCCAGTTCGGCCACCGCATCCTTGAGTTTCGGGTCCTCGATGGCATCCAGGGACTTCTCGAACTGCGCAGTCTTTTCCTCGAGGCTGACCTGGCGTTTCTCGTCGCTGGGCGAGCAGGCGCTGATCAGCAGGGCCATGAAGATCCCGGCACTCGTTAATGGCAATCGCCCATCCATTTCCAGTCTTCCTGTCCGATGTCATTTTGCTGTCAATGGTTTGGACACTAGCAGAAAAAATTTGACACACACACGCAGGTAGCGGATTTCCCAATGGTTTCTGGGTATTACGGACGGCTGTTATACTCGCGGCCATTTCAAGTCCGCCTGTGAGATTCAATGGAACGCTTTATCGAAAATGCAATGTACGCCTCGCGCTGGCTGTTGGCGCCGATCTACTTCGGCTTGTCCCTCGGGCTGTTGGCACTGGCACTGAAATTCTTCCAGGAAGTCTTCCACGTTATCCCCAACGTCTTCTCGATGGCCGAATCGGACCTGATCCTGGTGTTGCTGTCGCTCATTGACATGGCGCTGGTAGGCGGTTTGCTGGTGATGGTGATGATTTCCGGCTACGAGAACTTCGTATCTCAACTGGACATCGACGACAGCAAGGAGAAGCTCAACTGGTTGGGCACCATGGACTCGTCGTCGCTGAAAATGAAGGTGGCCGCGTCGATCGTGGCGATCTCGTCGATCCACCTGCTGCGTATCTTCATGGACGCCAAGAACGTCGATCCCGAGCATTTGCAGTGGTACGTCATCATTCACATGACCTTTGTGGTGTCGGCATTTGCCATGGGTTACCTGGATAAAGTGACCAAGCACTAAACAACGGCTGCCCTGTTGTTCCGCGCCGCCCGTCTGTTGCAAAACAGACGGGCGGCGTCGTTAATGGCTTGTGCTTTGATGCGCCGAGGCATATCCCTGTAAGGGTGTTGGCTCGTCACTGCGTGAGGTGCGTTCATGAACCTGCAAGAGTTGAATGCCTATGCCGTCGCCGGGAAGGTCGATGAGTTGAACCTGATCTCCATGGAAGGAGGCATTTACCTGCTTGAGGCGCGTATGCACGGAGCGGCGTATCCATTGAGCGATGCGCCAGGTCATACGATGCAGTTGCGCTCGGTGGAACATGCACGCGAGGTGCTGCGCTCCTTTCCCAAGTTGCACTTCAACCTTGTGCACACCGTCGTGCATGACGAGATGTGCGGGCTGGTCGCCGATGTGGAGGAAAACCTGAAGGTGCCGATCGCCTGACGTCCCTCATCAATGGCATGACATCTGTGCTAGTCTGCTGGCCCTTTTGGTTCCGGGCGCTCCGGGACGCGCTGTGCACGCACGGCCAGTTCCCGAGCCGTCCGCACAGCGGAGCAGTGTCATGTCCGAAGTAAATCTGTCCACCGACGAAACCCGCGTCAGCTACGGCATCGGCCGTCAGCTGGGCGACCAGCTGCGCGACAACCCGCCACCGGGCGTTAGCCTGGACGCGATCCTGGCAGGCCTGACCGACGCGTTTGCCGGTAAGCCAAGCCGTGTTGGCCAGGAAGAAATGTCTGCGAGCTTCAAGGTAATTCGCGAAATCATGCAGGCCGAAGCGGCAGCCAAGGCTGAAGCGGCCGCTGGCGAAGGCCTGGCCTTCCTGGCTGAAAACGCCAAGCGTGACGGCATCACCACCCTGGCTTCCGGCCTGCAATTCGAAGTACTGTCCGCCGGTGAAGGCGCCAAGCCTTCCCGTGAAGATACCGTGCGTACCCACTACCACGGCACCCTGATCGACGGCACCGTGTTCGACAGCTCCTACGAGCGCGGCGAGCCTGCGGAATTCCCGGTCGGCGGCGTGATCGCTGGCTGGACCGAAGCCCTGCAACTGATGAATGCCGGCAGCAAATGGCGTCTGTACGTGCCGAGCGAACTGGCTTACGGCGCTCAAGGCGTTGGCAGCATTCCGCCGCACAGCGTCCTGGTGTTCGACGTCGAGCTGCTGGACGTTCTGTAATACCTGACCCTGTAGGAGCGAGCATGCTCGCTCCTACAGGGGTTTGCGTTTCTCATAGTTCTATCTTGTGATGCAGTTCATTGGTCGGGCGCAATGCCCGGGCATAGCAAAAAAGAAACAGGTTGCGCACCACTTCTTTGAGCACCACCGGCTCGCTGGAACTCAAGCCGTTGACGTCCAGATCACCCTGATCCTGCAGTTCGTTCAAGGCTTCCTCTTCCAGCACTGCACAGACTTCCCCGGTTTCCCGATGCAGGATCCTGAGGTAGGGGTGTGGACGGTCCAGCCAGGCATCGATCAAATAAGTCATGGGTTCTCATCTCCATTGATTGGATTCAATGAGAATAATTCCTATTCAATAAATAGCAAGGGCCTATTGGCTGATTGGGGATTTTTCTGGGTAAAGATTGCGTAAGGTCAAAAAGGCTGGCGTTTGGCTATTGCGAGGATTCATTGGGCGAGGCGGGGGAGGGTGAAGCGCCACCCCGCGTCAGGACGCGAGGTGGCGTACAGCTGAATCAGACTTTTCTGACGAATTCAGATTTGAGCTTCATCGGGCCGATGCCGTCGATCTTGCAGTCGATGTCGTGATCGCCATCGCACAGGCGGATGTTCTTGACCTTGGTGCCCACCTTGACCACCAGCGACGTGCCCTTGACCTTGAGGTCCTTGATCACGGTGATGGTGTCACCGTCCTGCAGGACATTGCCCACCGAATCCTTTTTCACCGCATCATCGGACACAGCTTCGGCTTCGCCGCTGGCGGACCATTCGTGGGCGCACTCAGGGCAGATCAGCTGGGTGCCGTCTTCGTAGGTGTATTCGCAATTGCATTTCGGGCAGGGTGGCAACGTGCTCACTAAGGCTCCTTGGATTCAGGATCGCTAAAAAGCGCACATTATATAGGGTTTTAGGTGGGAGAGGGGGGGACCTGTAGGAGCCGGCTTGCTGGCGATGCATCCAACTCGGTGTGTCGGGAACACCGTGGTGATGCAATCGCCAGCAAGCCGGCTCCTACACGGGCAGATCAGTGTGTGCGAGCGACCGCAAACTCGCTCAACTCAACCAGTGCATCGCGGTATTCGCTGGCGGGCAGCGCGTCGAGGCACTTGATCGCACGGGCCACATAGTCGCGGGCCAGCTGGGCGGTGTAATCCAGTGAGCCGGAGGCTTCCACGGCTTCGCGGATGTTTTCCAGGTCTTCGATACCGCCTTTCTGGATCGCCTTGCGCACCAGGGCTGCCTGCTCCGGCGTACCTTCGCGCATGGTGTAGATCAGCGGCAGGGTCGGCTTGCCTTCGGCCAGGTCGTCACCGACGTTCTTGCCCAGGGTCTCGGCGTCGCCTTTGTAGTCCAGCAGGTCGTCGACCAGTTGGAAGGCCACGCCCAGATGGTCGCCGAAGGTGCGCAACGCTTCGCACTGCTCGGGTGTCGCGCCGGCCAGGGCTGCCGCACTGTGGGTCGAGGCTTCGAAGAGCATCGCGGTCTTGCCGCGGATGACCTCCATGTAGGTCTCTTCGGTGGTGCTGGCATCGCGGACCTTCGACAGCTGCAGCACTTCGCCTTCGGCGATGATCCGCGTGGCTTGCGAAAGGATCTTCATCACCGGCATGGAGCCCAGCTCGACCATCATTTCGAAGGAGCGCGAATACAGGAAGTCGCCCACCAGCACGCTCGGCGCGTTGCCCCACATGGCATTGGCCGTCGAGCGGCCACGGCGCATGCCCGACATGTCAACGACGTCGTCATGCAGCAGGGTGGCGGTGTGCAGGAATTCGATGGTGGCGGCCAGCAGGCGCAGGTCGTCGCCCTCGCGGCCAAGGGCCTTGCCACACAGCAGCACCAGTAACGGACGCAGGCGTTTACCGCCGGCCGAGGTAATGTAATCGCCGATTTTCGATACCAGCGGCACTCGGGAAGTCAGCTGCTTCTTGATGATGCCGTCGACGGCGCTAAAATCGTCCGCCACCGCGCGGTAGAAAGCTTGGGGTTGCATCAGCGACAGTTGCTCCAGAAGGGTTGCGCGGCATGCTAGGACCCATGCCAGCAGGTGTCAAGGCGCGATGGACGGCCTATTGCAAGGCGCTCGTGCCTTGCGTACAATCGCGCACCCTGAACTTCCTGGGCAGCACCTGCCTTACGCAATTGCAAGCGGGCCTCCAGCCCCATGCAGCCATGCCAGCCAATACCTCTTCTTATAAAGAGCTGGGTGAGCAGGATTATCGGAGAAATACCATGTCTTATGCAGTAATCGTTACTGGCGGCAAGCAGTACAAAGTCGCCCCAGGTGAATACCTGAAGATCGAAAAACTGGAAATCGCTACCGGCGAATCCGTTACCTTTGATCGCGTTCTGTTGGTTGCCAACGGTGACGACGTGAATATCGGCGCTCCAGTTGTTGCTGGCGCTACCGTTGTGGCTGAAGTGATCTCCCAAGGTCGTCACGATAAAGTCCGCATCATCAAGTTCCGTCGCCGTAAGCACCACATGAAGCGTATGGGCCACCGCCAGTGGTACACCGAGATCAAAATCACCGGTATTCAGGCTTAATTACAGCCTAATTCCTCACTAGGAGAATTGAACTCATGGCACACAAAAAAGCTGGTGGTAGTACCCGTAACGGTCGCGACTCAGAAGCCAAACGCCTTGGCGTGAAGATGTATGGCGGCCAGGCTATCAAAGCAGGCAACATCATCGTGCGTCAGCGCGGCACCCAATTCCACGCTGGCTACGGCGTTGGCATGGGTAAAGATCACACTCTCTTCGCTAAAGTCGAAGGCGTGATCAAGTTCGAAGTAAAAGGCGCCTTCGGTCGTCGTTACGTGAGCGTAGTCGCGGCTTAATCGCGCGATCGCTGGAAAAGCCCTGTCTCGCGACGGGGCTTTTTCGTTTGTGGGGTGAGTCTCTTGCAAAACTGTTTGTATGGGCTGCCGGCGCTGGTTTTTAGCGGTCGTTGATTGAGGTCGCTGCGCTCATTTTTGCAAGAGTCTTATGTCTTAGTGTTTTTCGGCTCGTCCGTATGGCGAGAGGCGTTTTGTTATGAAGTTTGTTGATGAAGTATCGATCCGAGTAAAGGCTGGCGACGGCGGTAACGGCTGCATGAGTTTCCGTCGCGAAAAATTCATCGAAAACGGTGGTCCGAACGGTGGTGATGGTGGCGACGGCGGCTCGGTCTACATGATCGCCGACGAAAACCTCAACACCCTGGTCGACTATCGTTACACCCGGCACTTCGATGCCGAGCGTGGCTCCAATGGTGGCAGCACCGACTGCACCGGCAAGAAGGGTGAGGATCTGGTGCTGCGCGTACCGGTCGGCACCACGGTGATCGACTCCGCTACCCAGGAAGTAATCGGCGACCTGACCAAGGCCGGCCAGAAGCTGCTGGTGGCACATGGCGGTTGGCACGGTTTGGGTAACACCCGTTTCAAATCCAGTACCAACCGTGCGCCACGCCAGACTACGCCGGGCAAGCCGGGCGAGCAGCGTGACCTCAAGCTGGAAATGAAGGTGTTGGCGGACGTGGGTCTGCTGGGTTTGCCGAACGCTGGTAAAAGTACCTTTATCCGTTCGGTATCCGCTGCCAAGCCGAAAGTCGCCGACTATCCGTTTACCACCCTGGTGCCAAACCTGGGTGTGGTCAGCGTCGATCGCTGGAAAAGCTTCGTGGTCGCGGACATTCCGGGCCTGATTGAAGGTGCTTCCGACGGCGCCGGCCTGGGGATCCGTTTCCTCAAGCACTTGTCGCGTACCCGTCTGCTGCTGCACCTCGTCGACATGGCTCCGCTGGATGACACCAGTGCTCCGGACGCTGCCGAGGTCATCGTCAACGAGTTGACCAAGTTCAGTCCGTCCCTGGCTGAGCGTGATCGTTGGCTGATCCTCAACAAGTGCGACCAGATCCTTGAAGAAGAGCACGATGAGCGGGTCAAGGAAATCGTCGATCGCCTGGAGTGGACCGGTCCGGTCTACGTGATCTCGGCTATCGCCAAGCAGAACACCGAGCGTCTGTGTCACGACATCATGCGTTACCTGGAAGATCGTGCCGATCGCCTGGCCAACGACCCGGCCTACAAGGAAGAGCTGGCCGATCTCGATCAGCGCATCGAAGACGAAGCCCGTGCCCAGCTGCAGGCGCTGGACGATCAGCGTGCCTTGCGTCGTAGCGGCGTGAAGTCGGTCCACGACATCGGCGACGATGATTGGGACGAAGAAGACGTGGACGACGAAGACGGTCCGGAAATCATTTACGTGCGTGACTGATTCGTTGCGATAAACTTAAGCGCCGCTCAATCGAGCGGCGTTTTAGTATCTGGAAATCGATCGTTGGTCACGAATAACCACGAATAACGTCACGGGCAGTGCCAGGTCGCGCTGCCCTCAAGCTAAGGTTGAAGATGATGCGGAGCAAGGTGACAGGTGCGCAGCGTTGGGTCGTGAAGATCGGCAGCGCTTTGCTGACAGCGGACGGCAAGGGCCTGGATCGCGCGGCAATGGGTGTCTGGGTTGAACAGATGGTGGCCTTGCATGAGGCGGGTGTCGAGCTGGTGCTGGTGTCCTCCGGGGCGGTGGCGGCCGGCATGAGCCGTCTGGGCTGGACCGCGCGACCCAGTGCGATGCACGAGCTCCAGGCCGCTGCTGCAATCGGCCAGATGGGCTTGGTGCAGGCCTGGGAGTCGAGCTTTGCCGAGCATGGTCGACACACTGCGCAAATTCTCCTGACGCACGATGACCTGTCCGACCGCAAGCGCTACCTGAACGCCCGCAGCACCTTGCGTGCGCTGGTTGAGTTGAAGGTCATTCCGGTGATCAACGAGAACGATACCGTGGTCACCGACGAAATCCGTTTCGGCGACAACGATACCCTCGCGGCGTTGGTGGCCAATCTGGTCGAGGCTGACCTGCTGGTGATCCTGACGGATCGCGATGGCATGTTCGACGCCGATCCGCGCAACAATCCAGATGCCCAGCTGATCTACGAGGCGCGTGCCGATGATCCGGCGCTCGACGCGGTGGCGGGCGGTACCGGCGGAGCGCTGGGGCGCGGTGGCATGCAAACCAAGCTGCGCGCGGCACGCCTGGCGGCGCGGTCCGGTGCGCATACGATCATCGTGGGTGGTCGTCTGGAGCGCGTTCTGGATCGTCTTAAGGCGGGTGAGCGCATTGGCACCTTGCTCTCGCCTGAACGCGGCATGCTGGCGGCGCGCAAGCAGTGGCTGGCCGGGCATCTGCAAACCCGTGGCACCCTGGTGTTGGACGCGGGTGCGGTGACGGCGTTGTCCCAAGGTAACAAGAGCCTGCTGCCGGTTGGGGTCAAATTGGTCCAGGGAAGCTTCCGGCGCGGCGAAATGGTGGTGTGCGTGGCGCCCGACGGTCGTGAAATTGCCCGTGGGTTGGCCAACTACAGTGCGCTGGAAGCACAAAAAATCATCGGTCAGTCGTCTGAAGCGATTGTCGGTCTCTTGGGTTATATGGCGGAACCGGAACTGGTTCATCGCGATAACCTGATTCTGGTCTGAAGGAATACCTGATGCGCATGGCAAAAGGATTGTTGGGGTTGCTGTTGGCGATGCCGCTGCTGGCGTCGGCCGAGGAAATTGGCCAGGTGTCGACGGTGTTCAAGTTTGTCGGCCCGAATGATCGCATCGTGGTCGAGGCCTTTGATGATCCCAAGGTCGAGGGTGTGACGTGCTACCTGTCGCGCGCCAAGACCGGGGGTGTGAAGGGTGGGCTTGGATTGGCCGAGGATCGTGCCGAGGCGTCCATTGCCTGTCGCCAGGTCGGGCCCATCAGCTTCAAGGGTGAGCTCAAGGACGGTGACGAGGTGTTCAAGGAGCGTACTTCCCTGGTGTTCAAGACCATGCAGGTGGTGCGATTCCTCGACAAGAAACGCAATACGCTGGTGTATCTGGTGTATAGCGATCGCTTGATCGAGGGCAGTCCGCAGAATGCGGTGACGGCGATCCCGATTTTGCCGTGGGCGAACGCTCAATAAGTAAACGAAAATCCAAGTGTGGGAGCGGGCTTGCTCGCGAAAGCGCAGTGTCAGTCGATGCAGGTGTCGCCTGATGCGCCGCTTTCGCGAGCAAGCCCGCTCCCACAATTGTTTTGTGTGTTCATCAAATCGCAGGCAATAAAAAACCGACCCTGAGGTCGGTTTTTTAATGAACGAGTCGCTTAGGCAGCAGCGGCAACGTTCAGGGCCTTTACGTGGCCATTCAGGCGGCTCTTATGACGAGCAGCCTTGTTCTTGTGGATGATGCCTTTATCGGCCATACGGTCGATAACTGGCACAGCCAGAACGTAAGCAGCTTGAGCTTTTTCAGCGTCTTTTGCGTCGATGGCCTTAACTACATTCTTGATGTAGGTACGAACCATGGAACGCAGGCTGGCGTTGTGGCTGCGACGCTTCTCAGCCTGTTTTGCACGTTTTTTGGCGGAAGGTGAGTTGGCCACCGTCGAGCTCCTCGAAAGACTTTTTAGGAAATAGCAAACAAAATAGGCCGCGAATCATGCCGATGAGTTGAGGTCTTGTCAAGGGCGGTTGAGACGTTCCGCTAAGTGGTAGGTGCAACACCTCTGGATATTTCTTTCCAGCGTGCGACCTGTAAACTCGCGAGCTTTGGCTCTGTGCTGTTGCGGCGCGGAGTATCGCATAAGTAGGCGCGTAGTTCGCCTGCTGTTTATCGACAGGCACGAACTCTTTTAATGAATCTGCTCAAATCGTTGGCCGCCGTCAGCTCTATCACGATGCTTTCCCGGGTTCTGGGGTTTGTTCGTGACACCCTTATCGCACGTGCATTCGGCGCGGGAATGGCGACCGACGCCTTTTTCATCGCCTTCAAATTGCCCAACCTGTTGCGGCGGATTTTTGCCGAAGGGGCGTTTTCCCAGGCATTCGTACCGATTCTGGCCGAATACAAAAGCCAGAAGGGCGATGAGGCGACGCGAACCTTCATTGCCTATGTCTCTGGCCTGCTGACACTGGTACTGGCGCTCGTCACGGCGCTGGGCATGCTTGCCGCCCCCTGGGTCATCTGGGTGACCGCGCCGGGTTTCACCAATACGCCGGAGAAGTTCGAGCTGACCACCAGCTTGCTGCGAGTGACCTTTCCGTACATCTTGCTGATTTCCCTGTCCTCATTGGCTGGCGCGATCCTTAACACCTGGAACCGCTTTTCTGTTCCGGCGTTTGTGCCGACCCTGCTGAACGTCAGCATGATTATCTTTGCGCTGTTCCTGACGCCGTACTTCGATCCGCCGGTGATGGCGCTGGGCTGGGCGGTGCTGGCGGGCGGTCTGGCGCAGTTGCTTTACCAGCTGCCACACCTGAAAAAAATCGGCATGCTGGTCCTGCCGCGCCTGAGTTTGCGCGACAGCGGCGTCTGGCGGGTGATGAAGCAGATGCTGCCGGCGATTCTCGGGGTGTCGGTGAGTCAAATCTCGTTGATCATCAACACCATCTTTGCCTCCTTCCTGGTTGCCGGCTCGGTGTCCTGGATGTACTACGCCGACCGCCTGATGGAGTTGCCGTCCGGTGTGCTGGGCGTGGCATTGGGCACGATTCTGCTGCCGACCCTGGCCAAGACCTATGCCAGCCAGGACCGCCAGGAATATTCGCGAATCCTCGATTGGGGGCTGCGGCTGTGTTTCGTGCTGGTATTGCCTTGCGCGCTGGCGTTGGGGATTCTGGCCGAGCCGCTGACGGTTTCACTGTTCCAGTACGGTCAGTTCGATGCCCATGACGCGGCCATGACCCAGCGTGCGCTGATCGCCTATTCAGTCGGTTTGCTCGGGATTATCGTGATCAAAGTGCTGGCGCCGGGCTTTTATGCGCAACAAAACATCCGCACGCCGGTAAAAATCGCGATTTTCACCCTGGTGGTCACCCAGTTGTTCAACCTGCTCTTGATCGGCCCGCTGGCCCATGCCGGCCTTGCGCTTGCCATCAGTGCCGGTGCCTGCCTGAATGCCGGGCTGCTGTTCTATCAACTGCGCAAGCAGCAGATGTACCAGCCGCAACCGGGTTGGGCGAAGTTTGGTTTCAAGCTGGTGGTCGCGGTGACGGTGATGTCCGCTGTGCTGCTGGCGGGGATGCATTTCATGCCCGCCTGGGGCGAAGGGCAGATGCTTGAGCGGTTCCTGCGCCTGGGCGCTTTGGTCATCGCCGGTGTGGTGGCTTATTTCGGCATGTTAGTGTTGATGGGCTTCAGGTTGCGCGACTTCAATCGCAAGGCGCTTGGCTAAAGTCAGGGCCTCGATAAACATGGGCGAGTCGGCATTTTTGTCGGCTCGATTACTTTGGGATACGGTGTTGCCTGTCGTAGGCCGCCGGGTGTGGTTATAATCGACCACTTTATGAGCAAGAAGCGCGTTATGCAGCTGGTTCGAGGCCTCCACAATCTGCGCCCCCAGCATCGGGGCTGTGTCGCCACTATTGGCAACTTTGACGGTGTACACCGTGGCCACCAGGCTATCCTGGCGCGGCTGCGCGAGCGTGCGCTCGAGTTGGGCGTGCCCAGCTGCGTGGTTATTTTCGAGCCGCAGCCCCGGGAATTTTTCGCCCCTGACACGGCGCCAGCGCGTCTGGCCCGGCTGCGTGACAAGCTGCAGCTGTTGGCTGCCGAAGGGGTCGACCGAGTCCTGTGCCTGGCATTCAACCAGCGCCTGAGCAAGCTCAGCGCCAGTGAGTTCGTCGATACCATCCTGGTTGACGGTCTCGGCGTGCAGCACCTTGAAGTCGGCGACGACTTCCGTTTTGGCTGTGACCGGGCAGGGGATTTCGATTTCCTGCAACAGGCCGGCGTCATGCAGGGCTTCACCGTCGAAGCGGCGCAAACTGTCGAGCTCGATGGCATTCGCGTCAGCAGCACCCAGGTGCGTAATGCGCTGGCCGCTGCTGATTTCGCCCTCGCGGAGCGTTTATTGGGCCGTCCATACCGGATCGCCGGTCGCGTGTTGCACGGCCAGAAGCTGGCCCGGCAGTTGGGTACGCCCACCGCCAATATCCAGCTCAAGCGGCGTCGCGTGCCGCTGACCGGGGTTTATCTGGTCAGTGTCGACCTGGATGGCAAGACCTGGCCTGGCGTCGCCAATATCGGCGTTCGACCCACGGTGCAGGGAGATGGCAGAGCCCACCTCGAAGTACATCTTTTAGATTTTGCCGGCGATCTGTATGACCGGCGTATGACGGTGGTTTTCCACCAAAAGCTGCGTGAAGAGCAGCGTTTCGCCTCTCTGGAGGCGCTTAAGACGGCGATCAATGCGGATGTCGCCGCCGCCCGTGCCCTGTCGCACCTAGCGCCAATCGCTAATGAAGAGCCTTAAATGACCGACTATAAAGCCACGCTAAACCTTCCGGACACCGCCTTCCCAATGAAGGCCGGCCTGCCTCAGCGCGAACCGCAGATTCTGCAGCGCTGGGACAGCATTGGCCTGTACGGAAAGTTGCGTGAGATTGGCAAGGATCGTCCGAAGTTCGTCCTGCATGACGGTCCTCCATACGCCAACGGCACGATTCACATCGGTCACGCACTGAACAAGATTCTCAAGGACATGATCATTCGTTCGAAGACCCTGTCGGGCTTCGATGCGCCTTATGTTCCGGGTTGGGACTGCCATGGCCTGCCGATCGAGCACAAGGTTGAAGTGACCCACGGCAAGAACCTGGGCGCCGACAAGACCCGCGAACTGTGCCGTGCCTACGCCACCGAGCAGATCGAAGGGCAGAAATCCGAATTCATCCGTCTAGGCGTGCTGGGCGACTTCGCCAACCCGTACAAGACCATGGACTTCAAGAACGAGGCCGGTGAAATCCGTGCCCTCGCCGAAATCGTCAAGGGCGGTTTCGTGTTCAAGGGCCTCAAGCCTGTGAACTGGTGCTTCGATTGCGGTTCGGCCCTGGCCGAGGCGGAAGTCGAGTACGAGAACAAGAAGTCCTCGACCATCGACGTTGCATTCCCGATTGCCGATGAAGCCAAGCTGGCTGCCGCGTTCGGTCTGCCTTCGCTGGACAAACCTGCTTCGATCGTGATCTGGACCACCACCCCGTGGACCATCCCGGCCAACCAGGCGCTGAACGTCCACCCTGAATTCAACTACGCCCTGGTCGATGTCGGCGACAAACTGCTGGTGTTGGCTGAAGAACTGGTCGAGTCATGCCTGGCACGCTACAGCCTGGAGGGTTCGGTTATCGCGACTGCCTCGGGCAAGGCGCTGGAACTGATCAACTTCCGCCACCCGTTCTACGACCGCCTGTCGCCTGTCTACCTGGCTGACTATGTCGAACTGGGCGCCGGCACTGGCGTGGTTCACTCTGCCCCGGCCTACGGTGTGGACGACTTCGTGACCTGCAAGAAATACGGCATGGTCAACGATGACATCCTCAACCCGGTACAAAGCAACGGCGTCTACGCGACATCGCTGGAATTCTTCGGCGGCCAGTTCATCTGGAAGGCCAACCCGGCCATCGTCGACAAGCTGACCGAAGTGGGTGCGCTGCTGCACACGACCATCATCGAACACAGCTACATGCACTGCTGGCGCCACAAGACTCCGCTGATCTACCGTGCCACAGCGCAGTGGTTCATCGGCATGGACAAGCAGCCAACCACCGGCGACACCCTGCGCCAGCGCTCGCTAAAAGCCATCGAAGAGACCCGGTTCGTACCGGCCTGGGGCCAGGCGCGCCTGCACTCGATGATCGCCAACCGTCCGGACTGGTGCATCTCTCGCCAGCGCAACTGGGGCGTGCCAATCCCGTTCTTCCTGAACAAGGAAAGCGGCGAACTGCACCCACGTACCGTCGAGCTGATGGAAATCGTGGCCAAGCGCGTCGAAGTCGAAGGCATCGAGGCCTGGTTCAAACTGGACGCCGCCGAGTTGCTGGGCGATGAAGCGCCACAGTACGACAAGATCAGCGACACCCTGGACGTCTGGTTCGACTCGGGTACCACCCACTGGCACGTGCTGCGCGGTTCGCACCCGATGGGCCACGAAAGCGGTCCACGCGCCGACCTGTACCTGGAAGGTTCGGACCAGCACCGCGGCTGGTTCCATTCGTCGCTGCTGACCGGTTGCGCCATCGACAACCACGCGCCGTATCGCGAGCTGCTGACCCACGGTTTCACCGTTGACGAGTCCGGCCGCAAGATGTCCAAGTCGTTGGGCAACGTCATTGCACCGCAGAAAGTCAACGACACCCTGGGCGCCGATATCATGCGCCTGTGGGTCGCTTCTACCGACTACTCCGGCGAAATGGCAGTGTCCGAGCAGATCCTGCAACGCAGTGCGGACGCCTACCGGCGTATCCGTAACACCGCGCGTTTCCTGCTCTCGAACCTGACCGGCTTCAACCCGGCCACCGACCTGCTGCCGGCCGAGGAAATGCTGGCACTGGACCGCTGGGCCGTGGACCGCACCCTGCTGCTGCAACGTGAGCTGCAAGAGCACTACGGTGAATACCGCTTCTGGAACGTGTACTCGAAGATCCACAACTTCTGCGTGCAGGAGCTGGGCGGTTTCTACCTGGACATCATCAAGGACCGCCAGTACACCACCGGTGCCGACAGCAAGGCCCGTCGTTCGTGCCAGACCGCGCTGTTCCACATCTCCGAAGCGCTGGTGCGCTGGATCGCCCCGATCCTGGCGTTTACCGCCGACGAGCTGTGGCAATACCTGCCGGGCGAGCGCAACGAGTCCGTCATGCTCAACACCTGGTACGAAGGCCTGAGCGAACTGCCGGAAGGCTTCGAGCTGGGTCGCGCCTACTGGGACCGCATCATGGAAGTGAAGGTCGCGGTCAACAAAGAGATGGAAATCCAGCGCGCGGCCAAGGCCGTCGGTGGCAACCTGCAAGCCGAAGTGACACTGTTCGCCGAAGACGCGCTGAGCGCCGACCTGACCAAGCTGAGCAACGAACTGCGTTTCGTCCTGATCACCTCCACCGCCAGCGTTGCACCTTTTGTTCAGGCGCCAGCGGACGCGGTAGTTACCGAGGTCAGCGGCTTGAAGCTGAAAATCGTCAAGTCGGCCTTCGCCAAGTGCGCCCGTTGCTGGCATTGCCGTGAAGACGTCGGCGTGAATCCGGAGCATCCGGAAATCTGCGGTCGTTGCGTCGACAACATCAGCGGCGCTGGCGAGGTTCGCCACTATGCCTAATGCCGTTGGCCGTTTTGGGCGGCTGGGCTGGCTCTGGTTGAGTTTGCTGGTCCTGGTCATCGACCAGGCCAGTAAGTTCTACTTCGAAGGCTCGCTGGAGATGTACCAGCAAATCGTGGTGATCCCCGATTACTTCAGCTGGACCCTGGCCTACAACACCGGCGCGGCATTCAGCTTCCTGGCTGACAGCTCCGGCTGGCAGCGCTGGTTGTTTGCCCTGATTGCGGTCGCGGTCAGTGCGGTGCTGGTGGTCTGGCTCAAGCGTCTTGGACGCAATGAAACCTGGCTGGCTGTCGCGCTGGCGTTGGTGCTGGGTGGCGCGCTGGGTAATCTATATGACCGCATTGCCCTCGGCCATGTGATCGATTTCATTCTGGTGCATTGGCAGAACCGCTGGTATTTCCCGGCGTTCAACTTTGCCGACAGTGCAATCACGGTTGGTGCTGTAATGCTGGCACTGGATATGTTCAAAAGTAAAAAGACCGGAGAAACCGTTCATGACTGAACAGGTATTGGCTGAGCAACGCATCGGCCAGAACACGGAAGTCACCTTGCATTTCGCATTGCGCCTGGAGAACGGCGACACGGTGGATAGCACCTTCGACAAGGCCCCGGCGACCTTCAAGGTCGGTGACGGCAACCTGTTGCCAGGTTTCGAAGTGGCGTTGTTCGGTTTCAAGGCGGGCGACAAGCGTACCCTGAGCATCGAGCCGGAAAACGCGTTCGGCCAGCCCAACCCGCAAAACGTGCAGATCATCCCGCGCTCACAGTTCCAGGATATGGACCTGTCGCCAGGTTTGCTGGTGATCTTCAACGATGCGGCCAATACTGAATTGCCGGGTGTGGTCAAAGAGTTCGATGACACGCAAGTGACCATCGACTTCAACCATCCACTGGCAGGCAAGACGCTGACCTTTGACGTGGAAATCATCTCCGTCAAAGCGCTGTAACTTGTGGGAGCGAGCCTTTGTGGCGAGGGGATTTATCCCCGTTGGGGTGCGAAGCGCCCTTGAATCCAGTCAGCGCGTTATTGAATGAGAACGCGCTGAATGGTCTACGATTGCTTCGCAATCGAACGGGGATAAATCCCCTCGCCACAGCAAGCCCGTCCCCACAGTTGTTTTTCACGGTTTTCGCTATTTCTTGCGCGCAAGACACGAGGCACAGCATGCAAATCAAACTCGCCAACCCCCGTGGCTTCTGCGCCGGTGTGGACCGGGCGATCGAAATCGTCAATCGCGCCCTGGAGGTTTTCGGGCCGCCGATCTATGTGCGCCACGAAGTGGTTCACAACAAGTTCGTCGTCGAAGACCTGCGTAACCGCGGGGCGATCTTCGTCGAAGAGTTGGACCAGGTGCCGGACGATGTGATCGTGATCTTCAGTGCCCACGGCGTGTCCCAGGCCGTCCGTACTGAAGCCGCCGGCCGTGGCCTGAAAGTGTTCGACGCCACGTGTCCGCTGGTCACCAAGGTGCACATCGAAGTCGCCCGCTACAGCCGCGATGGACGTGAATGCATCCTCATCGGCCACGCCGGTCACCCGGAAGTCGAAGGCACCATGGGCCAGTACGATGCCAGCAACGGTGGGGCGATCTACCTGGTCGAAGATGAAAAGGACGTCGCCGAACTCCAGGTGAAAAACCCGGATAAACTGGCGTTCGTCACCCAGACGACCTTGTCCATGGACGATACCAGTCGCGTCATCGACGCCCTGCGTACGCGTTTCCCGGCCATTGGCGGCCCGCGCAAGGACGACATCTGCTACGCCACGCAAAACCGCCAGGACGCGGTCAAGCAATTGGCCGACGAATGCGATGTGGTGTTGGTGGTCGGTAGCCCGAACAGCTCCAACTCCAATCGCCTGCGTGAACTGGCCGAACGCATGGCAACCCCGGCGTACCTGATCGACGGTGCCGAGGACCTCGACAAGAGCTGGTTCGACGGTGTCGAGCGGATCGGTATCACCGCTGGCGCTTCCGCTCCGGAAGTCCTGGTGCGCGGCGTGATTCAGCAATTGCAGGCCTGGGGTGCTACCGGGGCCGATGAGTTGGCCGGGCGTGAAGAGAACATCACGTTCTCCATGCCAAAAGAACTCCGGGTCCGTTCGCTGCTCTGATCCTTCAGGTTGCGCATAGCGCCTGTGTGGTCTTTTCACTGCGCAGGCTGATGCGACCGTTCGAGGCCAGCACCACCTGGTGCTCGCTTTGCGCTTCGCGTGCAGCGCAAACATGCAATGTCCCTGCCTGGAAACCTCCGGACACCGGCTCACCCCCTGGGCCGAATCGTACGGCAGTCCTGACATACTGGTTGCCGAAAATCGCCACGCCAATTCCGCTGCGACGCTCTGTCAGCAGCGGATTGTCAGGGTCCTCGTGCCCCTTGCCGCTGACATCCAGGATAATTCGCCAGCCCTGGCTCCAGTCATCGTTTATGCCGTGAACGACGACGACCTGACCGCGCGATACCGCCTCGCTCCTTGCACTGCGCAGACCGCTGGCCAGTGACTTCGCCGCTTCCTCGCGATGCTTCGATTCTGTCAGCGCAGCGAATGCCGGACTGACCAGTTGCAGAACAATCCCGAGAATTGCGAGTCCCATAAGCAATTCAATCAGACTGAAACCTTGCTCACGCATGAGATTTTCCTCCCTGGAATGTTCTAGCGCGTGGAGCAGGTATAGCCGACGGCAGCAGAGAGCAACGATGGATCATCGTACAAAAGGTTTCACGTTGATCGAGTTGTTGGTTGCGTTGGCGATTTTCCTGGCCCTGATCACCCTGGTGGTCCCGGCGTTTATCCGTTCGTCGCAAAGCACCAAGGCCGACACCGAGATAAGGGACCTGCAACGTGGCCTCAACTTCGCCCGACTCGAAGCGATCGATCGCGGCGTGACCATTCGGGTACGACCCACGGCGGGTGGGGGCGTGTGGACAGGGGAGTTGTCGGTCTATGACGGTACGGGCACCCCGGCGAATGTATTGCGGGTTGTTCCACCGATCAGCAGCGGTGCGACTCTGACGCTAACCTCGGGAGTGTCGGCCATCGATTTCAACAATTTGGGCGGGCTGTCGTCACCCTCCACGGCAGTGGTGATCAGCTATGTGCTCGGAACGCAAAGCAGGATGCTGAATGTGTGTTTGAACGGACGAATTCTATTGGGTGGAAGTTGCGGATGAGGCCATGGAGCAAGCATGCCCAGGAGGGCATGACGTTGATCGAAGTGCTGGTGGCGTTGCTGATTCTGGGCGTGGGGCTGTTGGGCGCGGCCGCCGTTCAATTGAATGCCTTGAAATACACTGACAGTGCGCGCATGACCAGCCAGGCCAGTTTTATCGCCTACGACATGCTGGACCGCATTCGCGCCAATGCCGCCGCCGATTACACCGTGACACCGCCGACCGCGGGCAATCTCAACGTCGCCCGGGACCAGGATCTCTACGATTTCACCCATAACATCGTCAATTTCGGTGGTGCCACGGCGACCGGCAGTATCTCCCTGAACCAGCGGGTGTACACCATCACCATTAATTGGGACGACTCGCGGGCCGCCAACAGCGCTAACTCAAGGCGCAGTTTCGTCCTCACAAGCCGCGCAACCGCCGACCCGGTGGCCACGCCATGAGCCGCTCCAATCGCGGATTCGGCCTGATCGAGTTGCTGATTGCCCTGGCGTTGAGCCTGGTGGTGGTCCTGGGTGTGGTGCAGGTGTTCATCGCCGCAAAAAACACCTACATCAGCCAGAATGCCGCCGCGGCCATGCAGGAGGACGCGCGCTTCGTACTGAGCAAGATGATCCAGGAAATCCGCATGGTCGGCATGTTCGGCTGCCTGGGGACGATCACCGATGCCAGCAAAGAGGGTGATTTCGCTGCCAGCCAGATAAAACCGATCAGTTGGGATAACGCAGCTCTCAAGTTAACCCTGGTGACGGCGGACGTCGGCAGCAATGGCGGCAAGCCGGCCTGGACGGTGGTTTCCGATTGCCGAAGCAGCGCGACGGCTTACTCCGACCTGCGCGCACCAGCCACAGGGCAACTGGCGTTTCCCATCCGGCGAATGATCTACGGCTTGAAGGACGGTCAGTTGACCCTTGGTGTCGGCAGGGGAAAGCCACTCGAACAAACGCTGGTCGATAACGTCAGTGCATTCGACGTGAGCTTCGGCCTCGCCAGCTCGGCCGCCGATTCGGCGGTGTCCACTTACAGCAGCAACCCGTCGGACCCGGCGCGTATCCGTAGCGTACGCCTGAGCCTGACCCTCACCGACCCGAACCACCGGGTGAGCGACCAAACCTTCAACGTGGTTGCCGCCTTGCGCAACCGTCTGCCATGAAGGGCGGGCCGGTGCGTGTGTCCCCTGGTTGCCAGCGCGGCATGGCGCTGCTGGTCAGCCTGGTGTTCCTGTTGCTGCTGACGCTGATTGGCATCTCGTCGATGCAAAACGCCACGCTGCAGGAAAAAATGGCCGGTAGCCTGAGCTTGCGCAACCAGTCATTCCAGGCTGCCGAAGCGGTGTTGCGCGTAGGCGAAAGCGCTGTTCAGCTCGACAGCTATTCGTTGCCGGTGTGCAGCGGCACTTTGCGGTGCGCACCGCCTGCCGAATCGTCCACCCTCAAGGCGGCCGGGTTCAACTCCACCTCGGGGGTGACCTGGATCGCGGCGGGCGCCGGCTTCTATGGGGTGCAGAACATAGGCACCAGCCTGGCCGCGGTGAACGTGCCGAGTAACACCTCGGTGACCTTGTACCGGGTCACCGCCGTGGGCATTGCGGGCAGCTCACGCAGTGTGGTGGAGAGCATTTATGCGAAATATTGAAAGCCGCACGCAGCGTTGGAGATTGTTCAGCGGGGTCTTTTTCGCCTTGTTCATAGCAGCTCCCGCCGATGCCTTTACGCCCTCGGACACGCCCTTGTTGTGCGCCGCCGGCTCCGGCGGCAGTGGTGTCGCCAGCGCCACCCACTATTTCCAGACCCGCTACGACCCCAAGGACTGGCGTGGCACGATAAAGGCCTACGGTTTCACCGCCAGTGGCGCGGTCAATACGGCGTCGGTGCTGTGGTCCACTGATAACACCCTCGTGCCGGGTGCTACGGCACCGACCTATCAATCATGGAACAACCAGAGCAACAGCGTCGTGCCATTGGCCTTCGCCAATTTTTCCACGGCCCAGCAAGCCGTTCTCGACCAAGGCTTGCCCGGCGGTATCACGGGCAGCGATCTGGTGGAGTGGAGCAAGGGCACCAACAAGGCTGGCCTGAAGGCGCGCAGTGTGTTGCTGGGCGATATCGTCAATTCACCGCTGGTCCTGGCGGCACCTTCGGATCAAACCGCATCGGACTTGTCGGGGGACACCAGCTACAGCGCTTACCTGGCGATCAAGGCGGTCAACATGAGCGCCAGTCTGGTGGTCAACGCCAACGACGGTTTCGTCAGCGTCGTCAATACCGGCAACGGTGCCCGGCGCTACGCCTACATGCCTTCCAGCGTGCTGCCGTCTTTGCGTTACATCGCCGATAGTGCCTACATCAACGGCGTCAGCCACAAATTTCTGGTGGATGGGCAGGTGGGCGTGTTCGATGCTCAGCTCAACAGTGCCTGGAAAACCCTCGCACTGGGCGGAACGGGGGCGGGCGGGCGAACCTTCTATGCGCTGCAGTTGTTCGACGCGTCGGCGGGCAATGTCATGAAGGCCTTGTGGGAAATCAGCGCGCCGGTCACTGCCAGTGCGGCGAACGCGTTCAATGACCTGGGTTATGCCTACGCCCGTCCGGAGGTGGCACGCTTGGCGGATGGGCGGTGGGCGGCGTTCATTGCCAACGGCTACGGCAGCAATTCAGGGGTCGCGGCGTTGTACGTGGTGGACATTCGTGACGGCAGCCTGATCAGGAAGGTCGTGATCGACAGCAGCGAAACCACTAATGGCTTGTCTTCGGTGAAACTCGAGGTGAACTCGCAGAATGTGGTGCAGGCAGCCTATGGCGGCGATCTCAAGGGACGGCTCTGGAAGTTTGACCTGAGTGGCACCACCCCGGATGCCTGGGGCCTGGCGTTTGCCGGCCAGCCGTTGTTTACCACAGCCGGTGGCGCTACCCAGCCAATCACCGCACAGCCATTGCTGGCGGACAATGTCCTGGGCGGCAAGATGGTGTTTTTCGGCACGGGAAAACTCAACGAGACGGCGGACCAGACCAACAAGGACCTGCAGGCGTTCTACGCGGTGTGGGACGCGAACGGGGGGGGGCGGACAAATCACCGTCTCCAGTCTGCAGGCTCAGGCGGTGACCGGGGTGCTTTCGGGAAGTTCGGGGCAGTTGATCACTACCAGCCAGAACGAGGTGACCTACCCGGCGAAAAAGGGCTGGTATTTGCCACTGCTGTATAACAGCACGCTGACCGGTGAGCGTGTACTCAACCAGGCCAGCCTGGTGCTCGGGCGGATCGTCTTCACCACGGCAAGCGTGGATACCACGCAACCTTGCGCCAGCTCTGGTAGCGGCAAACTGGTCGAACTCGATGCGTTCAGCGGTAAGATGCTCAATTACGCGGTGCTCGACAGTAATGGCGACGCCGTGATCGACAGCACTGACACGCTGTCCAGCGGCGTGGTCTTTACCGGCGGCATTCCGACTTTGAACGCCATCGTCAATGACGCGACGCGCAAGATCGTGAACGATTCCAGTGGCGGTATCTCCACGCTGGTGGAAAAATCCGGCGGCGGCAGCCGTCGCATCATGTGGCGACAAATACAGTAAGCGAGAGTTGAGGCATGCACAGATCCAACCGCGGTTTTACCCTGATCGAAATCATGATCGTGATTGCGATCATCGGGATTGTCATGACCATCGCTATGCCGAGCTTCACCGAATATCTGAATAAGGGGCGCCGCACCGAAGTGGCCGGTCTGCTTTCCGAGCAGGCGCAGATCCTCGAGCGTTTCTATTCACAGAAAAACGTCTATAGCGGTGTCCCGGGTCTCAGCGCCGGAAATGACTACTACACCATCACGCCGACTCTGACCGACCAGACCTTCTTGCTGACGGCGGTGCGCAAGCCTGGCACCAGCATGGCCAATGACAAGTGCGGTGATTTCACTATCACCAATACGGGGGCGCGCGCGATGGTCAATGCCACGGCCGGCCTGACCACCAAGGATTGCTGGGGTCGCTGAGTTTCCTTTTCGGGCGCCCTTTGCGCCTTTGTCTATTTAATGGTTGGATCAGAACATGACCAGGCAACAGCAAGTGGTGATCGTCGGTGGTGGGGTAATCGGCCTGCTGACGGCATTCAATCTCGCGTCCCAGGTGCAGAGCGTGGTGCTGCTGGACCGATCGAGCGTTGGCCAGGAGTCGTCCTGGGCAGGCGGCGGCATCGTTTCTCCGCTCTATCCATGGCGCTACAGCCCTGCGGTTACCGCGCTGGCGCATTGGTCCCAGGATTTCTATCCACAGCTGGGCGAACGCTTGTTCGCTGCTACCGGGATCGATCCCGAGGTGCATACCACGGGCTTGTATTGGCTGGACCTGGACGATGAAGCCGAGGCGCTGGCCTGGGCCGCCCGCGAGGGCCGGCCGCTGCGGGCTGTGGACATCTCGGTGGCCCACGATGCGGTGCCGGTGCTCGGTGGCGGCTATTCCCGAGCGATCTACATGGCCAACGTTGCCAATGTGCGCAACCCACGGCTGGTGAAGTCGCTCAAGGCGGCATTGCAGGCGCTGGGGAACGTGACGATTCATGAGCAATGCGAAGTCAGCGGATTTATTGCGCAAGACCAAAAAATAGTCGGTGTGCAGACCTCCAGCGGTGCGATCCATGGCGATCAAGTGGTTCTTACCGCTGGCGCCTGGAGCGGCGACTTACTCAAGAGCCTGGGCCTTGAGTTGCCAGTCGAACCGGTGAAAGGGCAGATGATCCTCTACAAGTGCGCGGCGGATTTCCTGCCGAGCATGGTGCTGGCCAAAGGGCGTTATGCGATACCGCGGCGCGATGGGCACATCCTGATTGGCAGCACCCTGGAGCATGAAGGCTACGACAAGACGCCTACCGAATCGGCACTCGAAAGCCTCAAGGCTTCGGCCGTGGAATTGATCCCGGCGTTGGCCGACGCCGAGGTGGTGGGGCATTGGGCAGGGTTGCGGCCTGGTTCGCCGGAGGGCATTCCCTACATTGGCCAAGTGCCTGGGTTTGAGGGGTTGTGGCTCAATTGCGGGCACTACCGCAACGGGTTGGTACTGGCGCCGGCGTCCTGTCAGTTGTTCGCTGATGTGATGTTGGGCAGGGCGCCGATCATTGATCCGGCACCGTATGCGCCGGCCGGGCGGATTTGATTCGAGGTTTTTGGCGTCTGTCAGATTGCCTTCGCGAGCAAGCCCGCTCCCACATTCGACGGTATTTCGCCTGAATAAATACGGTCGAATGTGGGAGCGGGCTTGCTCGCGAAGAGGCCCTCAATCCAGGCCTAATTTCTTCAGCCTGTAGCGCATCGACCTGAACGACAGATTCAACCGTTGGGCCGCCGCCGTGCGGTTCCAGCGGGTCTCTTCCAGGGCCTGGAGAAGCAGTTGGCGTTCAACGTTTTCCAGGTACGCCTCCAGGTTATCGATTTGCGTGAGGTCCGGCACGCCCCCTTCGGCGGAGCAGTTGCCCTCGGCCAGGCGCAGGTCGCTGGCCTCGATCCGGTTGTTTTCGCACAAGGTGTGAGCGCGTTCGAGCATATTCTCCAACTCCCGCACATTGCCCGGAAAACGGTAGCTTTTCAGGGCGTCGAGGGCATTGGGGTGGAGTTTTGCCGCGGGCTGCCCGGTGTCTGCAGCCAGGCGCTTGAGCACATGGCAGGCCAGCGGCTCGATGTCGTCACGGCGTTCGCGCAACGGTGGCACGCGTAGTTCGATCACGTTCAGGCGGTAGTACAGATCCTGGCGAAAACGTTCGCCGGCGACTTCGGCGCCAAGGTCTTTGTGGGTGGCGCACAGTATGCGCACATCGACCACCCTCTCCTGTTGCCCACCGACGCTGCGTACGGCTTTCTCCTGGATCGCCCGCAGCAGTTTGACCTGCATGGGCAGAGGCAGGTCTGCCACTTCGTCGAGAAACAGGGTGCCGCCGTGGGCCGCCTGGAACAAACCGGGCTTGTCCTCGATGGCGCCGCTGAAGCTACCTTTTCGATGGCCGAAAAACTCGCTTTCCATCAGCTCCGTCGGAATCGCGCCGCAATTGACCGGGACAAAGGGCTGGTTGGCCCGGGGGCCTCGCTCATGAATCAGGCGGGCGACCAGTTCCTTGCCACTGCCGGACTCGCCACTGATGTATACCGGTGCCTGGCTGCGGGCCAGTTTGTCGATCTGCTGGCGCAAATTGCGCATGGGCGGCGAGTCACCCAGCAAGCGGCGATCGATGGTGGTCCCTGGGGCGGGTAACACCAAGGCACTGGTGACCAGTTCCCGCAAGCGGGTCAGGTCCACCGGCTTGGTCAGGAAGTCGAAAGCGCCGGCCTTCAGCGCATTGATCGCTGTATCGAGGTTGCCATAGGCGGTGATCATGGCCACCGGAATCTGTGGATAGCGTTGCTGGATATGTTGCACCAGGTCAAGGCCGCTGCCGTCCGGCAGGCGCATGTCGGTCAGGCACAGGTCGAACGTCTCGCGCTGGAGCAGGGCCAAGGCCTCGCCAACGTTACGGGCACTGTAAGTGTCGAGTTTCATCCGTCCCAGGGTGATTTCCAGGAGTTCGCGGATGTCCGGTTCGTCGTCGACGACCAGGACTTTTTTCCGTGGGCTCATGTTCAACCTTGTTTGCGTCCGTGGGCAAAGGTGATGCGAAAGCAGCCGCCTTGGCGTGGTTTGAAGTCCAGGCGAGCCTGGTTGCTCTCGCACAGCTCACGTGACAGGTATAGCCCCAGGCCAGTGCCCTGTTGGCTGGTGGTGAAGAAGGGCTCGAACAGTTGTGCTTGATGATCCGGGGCCACTCCGGGACCGTCGTCGAGGATTTCGAGGATCGGTAGCTGGCTTTCGGGATCGCTGAACAATTCAAGCCAGACCTGCGCCGGGTCGTGGTCCAGGGCGCTATGGCGCCAGGCATTGCCTATCAGGTTGTCGAGAATCTGCTCCAGCTGGTTCGGGTCCATCAAGGTCTCGAAGTCACCGGGCACAATGCGCAGATGGATTTTCTGGTGCTCGCTCGCCCGGTCGCGGGTTGCCGCCACGAACTCTTCCAGCCAGGGCCTCAGGTCGAGTCGTTGGGTCGCGGTTTGCTGGCGGCGGGACAGTTGCAGGACGTTTTCGATAACCCGATTCATGCGCTGAGAGTGGTCTTGAATAATCTGCGTCAGACGCCGGTCCGCGGCATTCAGTTCCTCCGATTCTCGCAATAGCTGCGCGGCGTGACTGATGGCGCCCAACGGATTGCGGATTTCATGGGCGATACCGGCGGTGAGGCGGCCCAGGGCGGCGAGCTTCAGTTGGTGAGCCTGCTGGGTGATTTGTGCGAGGTCTTCGAGAAAGACCAGGGTCTGGCGATGCGGGCTGGAGGCCAGGGCGATGAAGCTTGGCTGTAGTTCAAGGCCATTGCGGGCGATTTTCAGGCTTTGCGGGCGCAGCGTCGGATTGTTGATCCACAGTTGCAGGCGCTCGACCAGGGAAGGTGCATATTCGTCGATCCGTCGGCCTTCGAGGCGCTCGCAGCCCAGCAGGGTCAAGGCGCCATGATTGGCCAGTTGCACGCGCCATTGGTCGTCAAGCACCAGGATGCCAGTACGCATGCGTTGCAGGATCAGTGCATTGAGGGCTTCCAGGCCAACCACTTCGCTGGCCTTCTGTTGCGCCAGGGTTTCGCTGACTTCCAGTCGTCGGATCAGGCCCTGTACCAGCAGCGCCGCGCCAAAACACAAAACGCCAAGCGTGCCGACCTGTAAATAATCGTTGGGATTGGCACGATGGCTGACATTCAGCAGCAAGCTCGAACCCAGGATGCCAAGTGTACTGATGGCGGCAATCAGCAAGCCGATGCGTTTTCGCAACAAGGTATTACTGATGGCCACCGAGACGATCAGCAAGTTGCCAATAGCGCTGGCCACTCCGCCAGCGGCGTAGAACAACCCGCAAAGCAGCAGGACGTCGACCAGGGCCAGGCTGAGCAGTTGCGTCGGGCGTCGGGTGCTCTGGAAGAAGACTGCCAGCAGGATATTCAGTACCAGATACAACCAGCTGCCACTGCGCAGCAGGTCGTCATTGGCGGCCGTAAGCAAGCGGTTGTCCAGGTTGCTGGAAATCAGCAATACCAAGGTGATGCCGATGCTTAAACGGTAGAGGTGATAGAGACGCAGCAGTCGCCGGGCCTGTTTTTCGCCGGGACTGGACGTCTCAGCGATCACTAGGACCGGGGCCTTGCTCCAGGTGAGCCTGGCTGCAATACCACTGTTGTTGAAGACGCAGAGCGCGATCGCGGGGCAGGTGCACGCCGCAATGGGCGCAGCGGACCATGGGGGCTGCTTCCAGCTCGGCGGAGGACTTGGGTGCAGACGCCTGGCCCTTGTACTTGCGCCAGAACCACACAGCGGCGGCAATCACGGCGATCCAGAATAATAAACGAAGCATGGTGAGCTGCTTTATGACGGATGAACCGCCAGTTTAGCCAAGGACATGGCAGGCGCACAGCGTATTCGCGCTGGATAAAAACGGCGCAATAAAAAGGGAGACTCGAGAGTCTCCCTTTTTTTGCACCGCCGGTCGTGTCAGTCGAACACGCCGAAGGTCATGTAGCTGAACCAGGAGCGGTCTTCGTTGTTGCCCTCTGCCTCGTGGTCCTCTTCTTCGATCACATCGCCGCTGCTGTCTTTCGGCTTGAGCTCGTTGGGAATCGCGTCCTTGGCGTCCTGGAATTGTTTCTGCACGTCCTGGTTGGCGCGGGTTTCACCCGGCGGCAGCGGCGGACGGGATTCGATCAGGCCCAGGGTAGCCTTGCTCAGCCACGAGCGGTTGTCGGCTTCGGCAACCGATGGCACGAACTGACCGTCCACCAGGCTTGGGTGGTTCGGGTAGTTGAGCTTCAGGGTTTCGAGGCTGGTGGCTGCCAGTTCGTCCAGGTGCAGGCGCTGGTAGGCCTCGGTCATCACCGCCAGGCCGTCGCCGACCGAAGGAGTTTCCTGGAAGTTTTCCACCACGTAACGGCCACGGTTCGCGGCAGCCACGTAGGCCTGGCGGGTCAGGTAGTAGTCGGCCACGTGGATTTCGTAGGCTGCCAGCAGGTTGCGCAGGTAGATCATGCGCTGCTTGGCATCCGGCGCGTAACGGCTGTTCGGGAAGCGGCTGGTCAGCTGGGCGAACTCGTTGTACGAGTCGCGGGCGGCACCCGGGTCACGCTTGGTCATGTCCAGCGGCAGGAACCGCGAGAGCAGGCCAACGTCCTGGTCAAAAGAAGTCAGGCCCTTGAGGTAGTAGGCGTAATCGACATTCGGGTGCTGTGGGTGCAGGCGAATGAAGCGCTCGGCAGCTGCCTTGGCGGCTTCCGGTTCGGCGTTCTTGTAGTTGGCGTAGATCAGTTCCAGCTGAGCCTGGTCGGCATAGCGGCCGAACGGATAGCGCGATTCCAGAGCCTTCAGCTTGGCAGTGGCGCTGGTGTAGCTATTATTGTCCAGATCGGCTTGAGCCTGTTGGTACAACTCGACTTCGCTCAGGTTTTCGTCTACGACTTCCTTCGAAGAGCAAGCAGCGGTCAATGCGAGGATGGCGATCAGCAGCAGGTGTTTCACTTGCATGGCGGCTTGCGTCCCTATGACGGCCGCTGTCTTGGGCGAGGCCGTCCTGTTATGATGAGCGCCCCGTTGAATAGCCTCGGGGCAAAAGACGCCGTATTTAACCACAAGCGCGCAGCCGAAACCAAAGGCTGTGCCGACGCCCAGTCCGAGCATGTCCGATAAAATTGAACTTCGCGCAGAGGTGCCGTCCGAATTGGGCGGCCAACGCCTCGATCAAGTCGCCGCACAACTATTCGCTGAGCACTCGCGCTCGCGCCTTTCCGCCTGGATCAAAGACGGCCGCCTGACTGTGGATGGGGCGGTTGTCCGCCCGCGAGACATCGTTCACGGTGGCGCCATTCTTGAACTCACCGCCGAGCAGGAAGCTCAGGGCGAATGGGTCGCCCAAGACATCGCCCTGGACATCGTCTATGAAGACGACGACATCCTGGTGATCAACAAGCCCGCGGGCCTGGTGGTTCACCCGGCTGCTGGCCACGCTGATGGCACCTTGCTCAACGCCTTGCTGCATCACGTGCCGGACATCATCAATGTGCCCCGCGCCGGGATCGTGCATCGCCTGGACAAGGACACCACCGGCCTGATGGTGGTGGCCAAGACCATCCAGGCGCAGACGCAGCTGGTGACACAGTTGCAGAGTCGCAGCGTCAGCCGGATCTACGAGTGCATCGTGATCGGCGTGGTGACGGCGGGTGGCAAGATCAACGCGCCCATTGGTCGCCATGGCCAGCAACGCCAGCGCATGGCCGTGATGGAAGGTGGCAAGCAGGCCGTCAGCCATTACCGCGTGCTCGAGCGTTTCCGCTCCCACACCCACGTGCGGGTGAAGCTGGAGACCGGTCGTACGCACCAGATTCGCGTGCACATGGCGCACATCAACTTCCCGTTGGTCGGAGACCCTGCCTATGGCGGTCGTTTCCGGATTCCGCCGGCAGCCAACCCGACCATGGTTGAATCGTTGAAGAACTTCCCGCGTCAGGCACTGCATGCACGGTTCCTGGAGCTGGACCATCCGACGACCGGTGTCCGTATGAGCTGGGAATCGCCGTTGCCGGAAGACTTCGTCTGGTTGCTGACCCTGCTCAAGCAAGATCGCGAGGCGTTTGTCGGATGAGTGACTGGCTGATTCCTGACTGGCCCGCGCCGGCCGGGGTCAAAGCCTGTGTGACCACCCGTGGGGGCGGCGTCAGCCTGACGCCGTTCGACAGCCTCAATCTTGGCGATCATGTCGACGACAGTCCCGAAGCTGTCGCCGAAAATCGCCGTCGCCTTACCGATCACTTCTCCATTCAACCGGCATGGTTGCAGCAGGTTCACGGCATTGTCGTGGCCCATGCGGACCCGAGCCGGGTGATGACTGCTGACGCCAGTTGGACTTCAACACCGGGCATTGCCTGTGCGGCGATGACTGCCGACTGCCTGCCTGCGCTGTTTTGCGACCGGGCCGGTACCCGCGTTGCCGCAGCCCATGCCGGTTGGCGCGGGCTGGCGGCCGGTGTGCTGGAAGCCACGCTCGACAGTCTGGCTGTTGCGCCTGCCGAGGTCCTGGTCTGGCTCGGCCCGGCCATTGGCCCGCAAGCGTTTGAAGTCGGCCCGGAAGTGCGCGAAACCTTCGTCGGGCAATTGCCCGAAGCCGCCCAGGCATTTGTGCCAAGCCAAAACCCCGGCAAGTTCATGGCCGACATCTATATGCTGGCGCGTTTGCGTCTGGCGGCCCGTGGTGTAACCGCTGTTTACGGCGGCGGTTTCTGTACCGTGACCGATCCGCGCTTCTTTTCTTATCGCCGTGCGTCGCGCACCGGCCGCTTTGCCTCCCTGATCTGGCTCGAACGCTAGACTTCTCTGACCTGCATCAACATCACAACGCTTGAAACTCCCAGAATCGACCGCATCTATTGTGGTATCTGGCAGGTTTCTTCATTCAGGATGTTTTATAGGTCCGACCTGCTCAAAAGGAAGGTGACCCATGCGTATAGACCGTTTAACCAGCAAATTGCAGTTAGCCTTGTCCGACGCCCAATCCCTGGCTGTCGGTCTCGATCATCCGGCCATTGAACCGGCGCATTTGATGCAAGCCCTGCTCGAACAACAGGGTGGCTCGATCAAGCCCCTGCTGATGCAGGTGGGCTTCGATGTCAACAGCTTGCGTAAAGAGCTGACCAAAGAGCTCGACCAGCTGCCGAAAATCCAGAATCCCACCGGCGACGTGAACATGTCGCAGGATCTGGCGCGCCTGCTCAATCAAGCCGATCGCCTGGCCCAGCAGAAGGGCGACCAGTTCATTTCCAGTGAGCTGGTGCTGCTCGCCGCCATGGACGAGAACAGCAAGCTCGGCAAGCTTTTGCTCGGCCAGGGCGTGAGCAAGAAAGCCCTGGAAAATGCGATCAACAACCTGCGTGGTGGCGAGGCGGTCAATGACCCCAACCACGAGGAAGCGCGTCAGGCACTGGACAAGTACACCGTCGACCTGACCAAGCGTGCCGAGGAGGGCAAGCTTGATCCGGTGATCGGCCGTGACGATGAAATTCGCCGCACGATCCAGGTCCTGCAACGTCGCACCAAGAACAACCCGGTGCTGATCGGTGAGCCAGGCGTCGGTAAAACCGCCATCGCCGAAGGCCTGGCCCAGCGCATCATCAACGGTGAGGTGCCTGATGGCCTCAGGGGCAAGCGCCTGCTGTCCCTGGACATGGGGGCGCTGATCGCCGGTGCCAAATACCGTGGCGAGTTCGAAGAGCGCCTGAAGGCGTTGCTCAACGAGCTGTCGAAGCAGGAAGGGCAGATCATTCTGTTCATCGACGAGCTGCACACCATGGTCGGTGCCGGTAAAGGCGAGGGCTCGATGGATGCAGGCAATATGCTCAAGCCGGCCCTGGCGCGCGGTGAGTTGCACTGCGTCGGTGCGACCACGCTCAACGAGTACCGCCAATACATCGAAAAGGACGCCGCCCTGGAGCGACGCTTCCAGAAAGTGCTGGTGGACGAGCCGAGCGAAGAAGACACCATCGCCATCCTGCGTGGCCTGAAAGAGCGCTACGAGGTCCACCACAAGGTGGCGATCACCGACGGCGCGATCATTGCGGCGGCCAAGCTCAGCCATCGCTACATCACTGACCGGCAATTGCCGGACAAGGCCATCGACCTGATCGACGAGGCCGCCAGCCGCATCCGCATGGAGATCGACTCCAAGCCGGAGGTGCTGGACCGTCTGGAGCGCCGTTTGATTCAGCTGAAGGTGGAATCCCAGGCGCTGAAGAAAGAAAGCGACGATGCGGCGAAAAAACGCCTGGAAAAACTCCAGGAAGAAATTGCCCGTCACGAGCGTGAGTACTCGGATCTCGAAGAAATCTGGAACTCGGAAAAAGCCGAGGTGCAGGGTTCGGCGCAGATCCAGCAGAAGATCGAACAGTCACGTCAGGAGCTGGAAGCGGCCCGACGTAAAGGCGACCTGAACCGCATGGCCGAATTGCAGTATGGGGTGATCCCGGACCTGGAACGCAGCCTGCAAATGGTCGATCAACATGGCAAGCCCGAAAACCAGTTGCTGCGCAGCAAGGTGACTGAAGAGGAAATCGCCGAAGTCGTGTCGAAATGGACCGGCATTCCCGTGTCGAAAATGCTCGAGGGCGAGCGCGAAAAACTGATGAAGATGGAAAGCCTGTTGCACCAGCGTGTGATTGGCCAGGATGAAGCGGTGGTGGCCGTTTCCAACGCGGTTCGGCGTTCCCGTGCCGGGTTGTCCGACCCTAATCGCCCGAGCGGCTCTTTCATGTTCCTCGGCCCGACCGGTGTCGGTAAAACCGAGCTGTGCAAGGCGCTGGCCGAATTCCTCTTTGATACCGAAGAGGCGATGGTGCGGATCGACATGTCCGAGTTCATGGAGAAACATTCCGTGGCTCGCCTGATCGGTGCACCACCGGGCTACGTCGGTTATGAAGAGGGCGGTTACCTGACCGAGGCGGTGCGCCGCAAGCCTTACTCGGTGATCCTCATGGACGAAGTCGAGAAGGCGCACCCGGACGTGTTCAACATCTTGCTCCAGGTGCTGGAGGATGGTCGCCTGACCGACAGCCATGGCCGTACGGTGGACTTCAAGAACACCGTGATCGTCATGACCTCCAACCTGGGTTCGGTGCAGATCCAGGAGCTGGTGGGTGATCGCGAGGCGCAGCGTGCGGCGGTGATGGACGCGATTTCCACTCACTTCCGGCCGGAGTTCATCAACCGGGTCGACGAAGTGGTGATCTTCGAGCCTTTGGCGCGGGATCAGATCGCCGGCATTACCGAGATCCAGCTGGGTCGCCTGCGCAGTCGCCTGACCGAACGGGAGCTGAAGCTGGAACTGAGCCCAGAGGCCATGGACAAGCTGATCGCGGTGGGTTACGACCCGGTGTACGGCGCACGGCCGCTCAAGCGAGCGATCCAGCGCTGGATCGAGAACCCGCTGGCGCAGTTGATCCTTTCCGGTCGATTCATGCCGGGAGACACGGCCCATGGCGTGGTGGAGAACGACGAAATCGTCTTCGTCTGAGCCAGATCGGCGGCAAAAGTGAAGAGGCCTCGCATTGCGAGGCCTTTTTTTCATCTAGGCTGTTGAACTCTAAGGAAAAGGCTTGTAAAGTGCGCCCCGCAGTAAGTCACCCGCCAGGGTTTCTGCTCCCCAAGCAGGAATCGAAAATAAGTTGCAAATCATTAACTTGAAAGCAATTTAGGGGGTTGACAGAGGTTGTAGAGATTGTAGAATAGCGCGCCTCAGACACACGAACGCAGCGATGCAAACGGGTTGAAGAGAACGCAGTAAAGCTTCACAGTTGTAAATTGAAATGTGTAGTTCCGTGATAGCTCAGTCGGTAGAGCAAATGACTGTTAATCATTGGGTCCCAGGTTCGAGTCCTGGTCACGGAGCCAATTTCAAACCGGGGTATAGCGCAGTCCGGTAGCGCGCCTGCTTTGGGAGCAGGATGTCAGGAGTTCGAATCCCCTTACCCCGACCATTTTTGGGTCGTTAGCTCAGTTGGTAGAGCAGTTGGCTTTTAACCAATTGGTCGTAGGTTCGAATCCCACACGACCCACCATTTTTGAAACCAGTTAACGCTGGAATCAAATCTTAAGATCAGACGCCAAAAGCTCTGTTCGCAGAAGGCGCCTTTCAAAGGTGCCTTTTTTTTACCGGGGTATAGCGCAGTCCGGTAGCGCGCCTGCTTTGGGAGCAGGATGTCAGGAGTTCGAATCCCCTTACCCCGACCATATTAAAAATCCTCGTATCGAAAGATACGGGGATTTTTTTTGCCTGCTAATTGCTTGCCGCGGATCAACTGTAGGAGCAGCCGGTCGACGCTCGAATGCTCGCGAAGATCGTTAACGAAAACGCAGCGTTTCTGGTTTAACGCGGCGTTCTCAGGTTCTTCGCGAGCATGCTCGCTTCTACAGAAAGCAGCTTGATCAGTGCAGTTTCAGGCGCGGCTCTGTCCCGCGCCCAATCTTGCTGCCCAGCATCAGCATCGCCGTGCGAAATGGCCCGTATAGCGCCATCTGGTGCATGCGGTACAGCGACACGTAGAACATCCGCGCCAGCCAACCTTCCAGCATGACGCTACCCGTCAGGTTACCCATCAAGTTACCCACAGCCGAAAAACGCGACAGCGAGATCAGCGACCCGTAATCGGTGTACTTGTAAGAAGGCAGAGGCTTGCCTTCGATCCGCAGTTTCAGCGATTTGGCGAGCAACGACGCCTGTTGATGCGCAGCCTGGGCGCGTGGCGGCACATTGCGATCAGTGCCTGGTTGCGGGCAGGCCGCGCAGTCACCGAAGGCGAAGATGTTCTCGTCACGGGTGGTTTGCAGGGTCGGCAGCACTTGCAGTTGATTGATGCGGTTGGTTTCGAGGCCATCGATGTCCTTGAGGAACCCTGGCGCACGAATCCCGGCGGCCCAGACTTTCAAGCTGGCGTTGATCACGTTGCCATCTACGGTGATCAGGCTGTCGGCCGTCACCTCGCTGACGGCGGCGTTGGTCATGACATTGACCCCGAGTTTTTCCAGGGTCTTATGCACCGGCCCGCCGATTCGTTCCGGCAGGGCTGGCAGCACGCGAGGCCCGGCTTCGATCAGGGTGATGTGCATGTTTTCCGGTTTGATCCGATCCAGGCCATAAGCCGCCAGTTCATGGGCGGCGTTATGCAGTTCGGCGGCCAGTTCGACCCCGGTGGCACCGGCACCGACGATGGCCACGCTGATCTGCTCGACCTTGTCGGTCTGCCCTGCATGGGCGCGCAGGTAGTGGTTGAGCAATTGCTGATGGAAGCGCTCGGCCTGTTTGCGGGTGTCCAGGAACAGGCAGTGCTGCGCTGCACCCTGGGTGCCGAAATCGTTGGTGGTGCTGCCGACGGAAATCACCAACGAGTCGTAAGGCACTTCCCGGGCAGGCACCAGTTCCAGCCCGGCGTCATCATAAGTGGCGGCCAACTGGATTTTTTTATTGGCGCGATCAAGCCCGCTCATGCGCCCCAGTTGGAATTGGAAGTGGTTCCATTTTGCCTGGGCCACGTAGTTGAGTTCGTCTTCGGACGAGTTCAACGACCCGGCCGCTACCTCATGCAACAGCGGTTTCCAGATGTGGGTCAGGTTCGCGTCGACCAGCATCACGCTGGCTGTGCCGCGTTTGCCCAGAGTCTTACCCAGACGGGTAGCCAACTCCAGACCGCCGGCGCCGCCGCCAACGATGACAATACGATGAGTCATGGGGATATCTCGCAAGGCTAAAAGAAATCGGTGCAATTACCCGAGCGAGCGCCAAGCAGCTCATAGCGTCAGATAACTGATAAGTCGGCTCAACAGGCCCAGGCCAATGGTCACTGCCAATACCAGCACAAGGAGCATCCACGGCCGGAAAGGCCGGCGCTCGACTTGGTGTTGGGACAGTTGCAGATACGCTTCGACATGCTTTTGGTCTTCGGGGTTCAGGCGGCTGGTCATAAAAGGCCTCGTCAGGTAGACGTTGCTGAAGGTGAAGAAGCTACAGGCGGACTCAACGAACGTTGAACGGAGCATAGCCGCTGTCCGTAAGGGGCTCGACGCTCACCCTGTCGTCCAGGCGAATGATGCCACTTTGTAGCACTCGGGCGGTGATTCCGCCATGCCCGCGCACGGCCTGAAAGGTCCCCGGGCCCAGGTTGTTCTGCAGGCGTGCGCAGGGCTGGCACCAGCCAGTGGTTTCGAAAATCGCCTGGCCGATGCGGAAACGCCGGCCCTTGAGGCTGAACAAGTTGATGCCACTGATAACGAGGTTGCGCCGCAAATCTTCAGGCTTGACCGGTTGATCGTCCGGGCGACCCATCAGCGAACTGATCACCGCCAGATGCTCCCACTGAATCAGCGTCACCTGCCGCGCATTGCGCACGCCGGGGCGGGCGCGATCGCCCGTCAAGCCGGCCTCCAGTCGCGCTTCCACGGCATCCAGCTCGATCATTGGCACGTGACGTTCCGGGCGCACGCCAATCCAGCGTACGCGGCCGATCTGCGGTACTTCGGCAATCAGTTCCTGCAATGGGCTCACAGGCTGATCCCGACGTCGAACACGATGCTGCGTCCCAGGTTGCTGCGCAGGAAATCCGGCGCATCGGGATGCGCGAACAGCACGCGGGCGAAGGTCGGGCCCACCAGTGACAGCGAGCGCCAGCCTTGGCGCAGGTATTCGGTGGGCGGTGGGAAATGACTGTTGAGGTCCAGCACTTCGCGCTTGAGGCTGGCGAAGGCAATGATGTCCAGCTCGCCCAGGTCCATGCCGCGCTCTTTGTAGTTGTGTGCTTTTTTGCGCAAGGTTGGCGCCAGCCGCAACAAGAACTCGTTGGCCGGTATGCGGCGGGGCTTGGCTTCGCGCCGTACCAGCTGGCTCAGGGAGAACGCACTGCGCCGCCTCTGCAATTCGTCGCGCCATTCATCATTGAGGCGTCGGCCCTCGTCGAGCACGAAGAACACCTCGAAATTGGCGTCGCGAAACAACACGTCCGGCGGTTCTCCCGCCGGAGCAAATTCGTCGGCCCGGTAGGAAATGTTCAAGCCTTGCAGCAGGCGTTGGCAGACCCAACGCTCGCGCTCCCATTTGCGGGCATTGGACAGGAACGCGTTGGCTTGCTCGGCCGCAATGGTCAGCAGGCGTAAGTAATCTGAATCATCCATACGCCCAAGCTTAGCGCTCAAATGCGATTGTAAAGAAGACAGTTTATCGGAGAGGGGCAATTGCTCGCGCCTCCCAGCCCGGTTCAGGGCGCTGCACAAAACGGATAGTGGTCTGCGCGATGCGGATATTGACCCGAGCCTGTTGACTCTACCCTCGGCTGTACGGACGTGAGCCGTGCTACCGCTGCTCCTGAAAAAAACAACAACAAGAGATGAACGCCATGCGCAAGATCGACGTACATGAGGTTATCGACAAGGCCCGGTTCAACCGCTTCCACTGGATGGTGCTGTTCTGGTGTGCCCTGATCATCATTTTCGACGGTTACGATCTGGTGATCTACGGCGTGGTCTTGCCGATGCTGATGAAAGAGTGGGGGCTCAGCCCTCTGCAAGCGGGGGCGTTAGGCAGCTATGCATTGTTCGGCATGATGTTCGGCGCGCTGTTCTTCGGTCCGCTGTCGGACAGGATCGGCCGCAAGAAAGCCATCACGATCTGCGTGATGCTCTTCAGCGGTTTCACCGTGCTCAACGGGTTCGCCCGAAACCCCACCGAGTTTGGTCTTTGCCGCTTCGTTGCCGGGCTGGGCATTGGTGGCGTGATGCCCAATGTCGTGGCGTTGATGAACGAATACGCGCCGAAAAAAATCCGCAGCACCCTGGTGGCGATCATGTTCAGCGGCTACTCGGTGGGCGGCATGCTGTCCGCCGGGCTGGGTATCGTGCTGATCCCGAGTTTCGGCTGGCAGTCGGTGTTCTATGTGGCGGTCCTGCCGTTGCTGCTATTGCCGCTGATCATGTATTTCCTGCCCGAGTCAGTGGGGTTCATGCTGCGCCAGGGGCGCAATGACGAAGCTCGCAACATTCTCCAGCGGATCGACCCGGCCTATGTCGCACAGGCCGATGACCAGTTGCACATGAGTGAAGTGAAGGGAACTGGCACCCCGGTGTTGCAGTTGTTCCGCGAGGGCCGTGCACTGCGTACGTTGATGTTGTGGCTGGCGTTTTTCTGCTGCCTGCTGATGGTCTACGCCTTGAGCTCCTGGCTGCCGAAACTGATGGCCAACGCAGGTTACAGCCTGGGCTCGAGCCTGTCGTTCCTGCTGGTGCTGAATTTCGGCGCGATCTTCGGCGCAGTTGGCGGCGGTGTGCTGGGTGACAAGCTCAACCTGCCGCGTGTGTTATCGGTGTTCTTTGCCATGGCGGCGGTGTCGATCACCCTGTTGGGTTTCAACAGCCCGATGCCGGTGTTGTACCTGCTGATCGCCATCGCTGGGGCCACCACCATCGGCTCGCAGATTCTGCTGTACGCCTGCGCTGCCCAGTTCTACTCAATGAACATTCGGTCCACGGGGCTTGGCTGGGCTTCGGGCATCGGGCGCAATGGTGCGATCGTCGGACCACTGCTGGGCGGCGCTTTGCTCGGGATCAGCCTGCCGCTGCAACTGAACTTCATGGCGTTTGCTTTGCCTGGTGCGATTGCCGCCATCGCCATGACGGTGTTCGCCATCAGCAGTCGGCGCAGTGCCCGACAATCCCTGTTGGATGATCAGCAGGGCTCGTCCGGCGGAGCTGTCGGCGAGGCTTCATGAAAACCTTGCTGCGGGATTTTTCCCTGTCTGCGGCCGTCGCCGGGTTCATCGCCACCGTGATTTCCTACGCCGGCCCCCTGGTGATTATTTTCCAGGCCGCCGAGGCAGCGCACCTGTCGCGCGAAGTGCTGTCGTCGTGGGTCTGGGCGATTTCCATCGGCAGCGCCATGCTCGGTATCGGTCTGAGTTTGCATTACCGCGTACCGGTGATCATCGCGTGGTCGGCACCCGGTTCGGCGTTGCTCGTGGCGCTGTTGCCAGGGATCTCCCTGCCGGAAGCGGTGGGAGCCTATCTGGTCAGCAGCCTGATCATTCTCCTGGTCGGGGTGTCGGGGGCGTTCGACCGGATCATCGGCAAGCTGCCGGCAGCGGTGGCGGCAGCGATGCTGGCGGGGATTCTGTTCAGCTTCGGCACCGGGTTGTTTGTCTCGTTGCAGGGTAAGCCGTTGCTGGTGCTGGCGATGTTTGCCACGTACCTGATCTGCAAACGACTGATGCCGCGTTATGCGGTGCTGATGGTCCTGCTGGTGGGCTGCTCGATGGCATTGCTCGCCGGAGATCTGCATGGCGAGGCGCTGGTCATCGGTTTGGCCACGCCGGTGTGGATCACCCCGGCGTTCAGCCTCAGCGCAACGCTTAACATCGCCTTGCCGCTGGTGATGGTGGCGCTGACTGGCCAATTCGTTCCTGGTATAGCCGTGCTGCGCGCCAGCGGTTACGCCACGCCATCGGGCCCGATCATCGCCAGCAGCGCATTGGGCACGGCACTGCTGGCGCCGTTCGGTTGCCACGGACTGAACCTGGCAGCGATTACCGCGGCTATTTGCACGGGCCGCGAGGCCAACGAAGACCCTGGCAAGCGTTACGTAGCCGGGGTGATGGGTGGCCTGTGTTACCTGGTGCTGGGGATCTTCGGCGCCACCCTGGTCTCACTGTTTTCGGCATTCCCCAAGGAACTGATCGCGGCCCTCGCCGGATTGGCGCTGTTCGCTGCGATTGCTGGAGCGCTGGCGGGCGCGATGGCGGTACCGACCGATCGCGAAGCCGCGTTGGTGACCTTTCTCACCACGGCCTCGGGTATGTCGCTGTTTGGGTTGTCCGCGGCTTTTTGGGGACTGATTTTCGGCATGGCCACCCACTTGATATTGAACGCCCGCCGCTCCGTCGCGCGCGGTGAGTCCACTGCTGAAGCACTTCAACCTGTCGATCAATAACAATAAGAGAAAAAACGATGAAACAGATTCTCCCAACAACCGGTTCAGTGTTGTCCATGGCTGTCGTCTCGAGTTTCTCCACCGGCGCGATGGCCGCCGAGAATGGTTTTATCGAAGACACCACGGCCACCTTGCAAGCGCGCAATTACTACTTCAGCCGGGACTATTCCGACATCGTCGGAGCCAATCAACAATCGAAGGCCGAGGAATGGGCGCAGGGATTCATTCTCAACGTCAAGTCCGGTTATACCCAGGGCACCGTCGGCTTCGGCGTGGATGTCATCGGCCTGCTCGGCCTCAAGCTCGACAGCAGCCCGGACCGGGTCAATACCGGTTTGCTGCCGGTGCAGGATGACGGGCGTGCGGCAAACGATTACAGCCGCCTGGAGGGCGCCTTGAAGGTGCGCTACTCCAAAACCGAACTGAAGGCGGGTGAATTGCAACCCAACCTGCCGGTGCTGGTGTTCAGTGATATCCGGCTGCTACCGCCCAGCTATCAGGGGGCAAGTATCAGCTCCAATGAGATCAATGGCCTGACATTGCAGGCCGGCCATTTGAATTCGACCAGCCTGCGCAACGAAGCCGGTGACGAAAAGATGCAAGCCATGCTCGGCCATGTGCCGCAGCGTCAAGTCAGCAGTGACGGTTTCAACTTTGCCGGGGCCGATTACGCCTTCAATGATAAACGCAGCTCGGTCAGCGCCTGGTACGGGCAGCTGGAAGATATCTACAACCAGCGCTTCCTGGGGCTCAAGCACAGCCAGCCGACAGGCGACTGGATATTGGGGGCGAACCTCGGCTACTTCGATTCGCGCGAGGATGGCAAGAAATTGCTGGGCAATATCGACAACCAGGTGTTCTTTTCGCTGCTGTCGGCCAAGCGCGGCGGTCACACTTTTTATGTCGGCTATCAGGGCATGTTCGGAGACAGCGCGTTCCCGCGGGTATTTGCCAATATTTCGCCCTTGGGCAACGAAGTACCGACCTACGAGTTCGCCTCCACCGACGAGCGCTCCTGGCAGGCGCGTTATGACTATGACTTTGCGGCCCTGGGAGTACCGGGGTTGACCAGTACCCTGCGCTTCATCAGTGGCGACAATGTCGACACCGGCAAGGGCTATGAGGGAAAGGATCGTGAGCGTGACCTGGACATCGGCTATGTGCTGCAGAGTGGCAGCCTCAAGGGCCTCGGTATCCGTGTGCGCAATGCGATGGCGCGTTCCAACTACCGCAGTGATATCGATGAAAACCGCTTGATCCTGAGTTACACCTGGACGCTGCTCTGAGTGCCAAGGCGGATCACAGGCTGCTGGTGCAATCACCGATGACGTTGTACGTCACGCGGCGGGTCTGGCCCTGATGATCGACATAGACCATGGTCGCTGGTACAACCCCGCACGCGGTCGCGGTGTCCGATACGGAAACCACCTTGGCGATGTCCAGCGGCTGCGCCGGGTTATACAAGACCGCTAGGGGCTCGTTTTCAGCGGCCATGGCCGAGGTGGCGACGAGGGTCAGCAGCAGGCTGATCAAGGTTTTCATTATGGCGAGCTCCATGTGGGTTCGATGGGTAAAGTCTAGTCTTTGCCACCGTTGGATAAAGGGGCGAACGCCTGATACAGCCTTACATCAAACGTAACAGTCACCCAGCCTGGAGGGCTCATGGATTTGCTTAACAACTTGCGCGTGTTCGTCCGTGTCGTCGACTGCGCAAGTTTCACCGCCGCCGCCGATGCGTTGGAGTTGTCCACCGCGCAGGTCTCGCGCCTGGTCGCGGACTTGGAGCAGCACGTGCAAGCCCGCCTGCTGCAGCGCACCACACGGCGCTTGAGCCTGACCGAGGCCGGGGAGCGATTCCTGCTGCGCAGTCGGCTGATACTTGAGGAAATGGAGGAGGCGACCGCAGAGGCTCGCGGTGCGCATCTCAAGCCAAGCGGTCGGTTGCGGGTGCACAGCATGAACGGCCTGGGGGTGCTGATCACGCCGCTGATTGCTCGCTACAGCGAGCTTTATCCCGATGTGGTGTTCGAGCTGACCCTGTCGCAGCGCAATCCCGATCCGTTGGAGGAAGGGCACGACGTGGTGATTTCGACTGCCCACGAACTGGCCGATTCGCAATTGGTCGCCCAGGCCGTCGGACAGTTCTACAGCGTGCCCTGTGCTTCCCCGCAATACCTGCAACGCCGGGGTGTGCCGGACCATCCGCGGGTGCTGGACGATCATCAGTGCTTGCGCATGCTCGACCCGTTGTACAGCGATCAGTGGGTGTTTCAGGACGAGGAGGGCGAGCATGCGGTCAGCCCGTCCAGGACTTTTCAGTGCAACGTCGCCGAGTCGATGGTCAAGGCTTCGGAGGCCGGTATGGGCATCAGCCTGATTCCGTTCTACACCGCCACGCGGCCCTTGAGCGATGGCACCTTGTTGCGTTTGCTACCGGACTATCGGCCGCGTCAGCGCAATGTGTATGCGGTGTATCCGTCGCGACGCTTTCTCGATGCCAAGGTTCGTACGTGGGTGGATTTTCTCAAGGCTGAGCTGCCCAAGCTGTTCGCCGAACATGAAGCGGTGATTAACGATCCCCGGCATTGGGCGTGAAGTCGAGGGGGTGGCAAAGGGCGGTGTAGACTGAAGGCCTGTTCTCTATTGGCAAGCCAAGGGAGTGTGTCCTGTCATGATCGGTGCCGAGTTGCTGTCACCTGAAACCCTCACGGTGGGGTGGCTGATCTATGTGCCGGTGCTGATCTGGGCCGTTGCGCGAGTGTCCTGGGTCGAGCTGTTCAGCGACAGCCGTCGCCAGCACTTGCTGTTCGGCACGGTGTTTGCGCTCTTTGCGTTGTGGCTGGTGCGGCGCGATTTCGATACCGGCGTGTCTTATCACTTCATCGGCATGACCGCGGTGACGCTGTTGCTGGACTGGCCGCTGGCGATCGTCGGTGGATTGGTGGCGCAGACGGGACTGGTGCTGCTGGGCCGTCAGGACCTTGTGGCCATGGGGGTCAATGGCGCGCTATTCATTTTGTTGCCAGTGTTGATCACCGAATGCTGTGCGATTCTGGTGGAGCGCGCGCAGCCACGAAACCCCTTCGTGTACATCTTCATTTCCGGTTTTTTTGCCGCAGCGCTTACAGCGTTGCTGTGCCTGGCGCTATCGCTGACATTGTTGTGGTACGACGAGCGTTTTGCCATGCCTTACTGGCTCGAAGACTTTATCGGCTACCTGTGGCTGCTCATATTTCCGGAGGCGTTCATCAACGGCATGGTGGTCAGCGCGCTGGTGGTGTTCTCCCCCGAGTGGCTCGAAACTTTCAATCGCACGCGCTACCTCTCGGCGCCCTGGAAGGACGACGATCCCAAGTCTTGATTCCTTTCAAATCCGCCGTTCAATCGATCAGTTGATCAATCAGAACCACGTTGGAGTAGATCAGGCTGCCATCGCTCGCCCGGTGTCCGACCAGATGGAACTGACCACGTTCGAAGTGCAGATACACGCGCATCTGACAGTCGGACAAGGGGCTGTAACCCTCTGGCAAGACCAGGTTCAACGTGTCCATGTCGACATCGACCATGACTTCTTTTAGCTCAGGGGTCTTCTGCAGGCGTTCTTCCGCTTCCTCCAGCCGTAGATGGAGAGGGCCGTCGACGTAAAAATGGATCTCACCTATGGGTTCGGACTTTTGGTCGGCGCTGGGTTTCCACCTGCCTTCGAGCGTCAGGTTACTCATGACGAATCCTCCATCGGGGCTGCGGACGTGCCATTGAGTATAGCTGCCAACCGGGCCTCGCTTGCCGACCTATACTTTGCAATGACTTTGCCACCACGGGTGGCAGTTGCCTGCCGTGCCTGGACGTCAGTGGCGATGCTTGCGCATAACCAACGAACAACAGGAATAGGATGAAGAGAAATGGCGATAGCAATTGTCTTGATTCTAATCGTTATTGCCTCAGTGCTCTTTCATGTACTTGCACCTTGGCATGCAGCACCGCCAGCTTCCAACTGGGGATCAATAGACACCACGCTGTTCATTACCCTGATCATCAGCGGAATATTCTTCATCGCCATCACGGTGTTCATGGCACTCGCGATAATGCGGTATCGCCATAAGGAAGGTGCCAGGGCGCACTACCAGCCGGAAAGTAAAAAGTTGGAGTTTTGGTTGATTGTAGTGACCTCGATCGGTATCGCCGCCATGTTGGCGCCAGGCCTGGTTGTCTACAACGATTTCATCCGGGTGCCGAAAGAGGCTTATGAACTCGAAGTCGTTGCTCAACAGTGGCAGTGGACCTACCGTTTTCCCGGGCAGGATGGGAAGTTGGGCAAGTCGGATATCAAGTTTGTCGATGCCACCAATCCCCTCGGCATTGATCCCAAGGACCCTGCCGGACAGGACGATGTACTTATAAAAAATAATGAAATCCGATTGCCGCTGAATAGGCCGGTAAAAGTTTTACTTCGTTCTAAAGATGTATTGCATGATTTCTATATCCCGCAAATTCGCAGCAAGATGGATATGGTGCCCGGGATGGTGTCTTACTTCTGGTTTACCCCAACTAAAACCGGAAAATATGAGGTCCTGTGCGCTGAGTTTTGTGGCGTAGGCCATTACAACATGCGCGGCCAGATGATCGTGGAGGAGCAGGGTGCCTTTGATCAATGGCTGAGCGGCCAGCCGACCTTTGCGCAGACCTTGGCGAGCGCTGCGAAACCCGGTCAGGACAGCGTGCTGGAAAAAGGTCGCCAGTGGGTCGAACAATACGGCTGCAGTGCCTGCCATAGCCAGGATGGCAGTACCCGTCTTGGTCCGACCTGGAAGGGTCTGTACGGTCGCACTGAACAGTTTGCCGACGGCAGCAGTGCGCTGGTCGATGAGGCTTACCTGAAGGAGTCGATTCTCAAGCCGCAGGCCCGCCTGGTGCAGGGCTACCCGCCGGTGATGGTGGCCTATACTCTCAATGACGATGAGCTGACGGCTGTCGTCGCCGTGATCAAATCACTGGGTGCTGCGCAGCAGGAACCTTCTGCCAGCGAAAAGCTGGACAGGGGTGACGACTTGGCGACCCAGGGGCAGCGGTTGTCCGAGTCGCTAGGCTGTCTGGCCTGCCACAGTGTCGATGGCAGCAAGGGTGTCGGCCCCAGCTGGCAGGGCCTGTATGACTCGACAGTGACGCTTGCCGACGGATCGAGTATCAAGGTCGACGAGGGTTATCTAAAGGATTCGATCCTCAATCCCGGCGCCAGGATCGTCAAAGGCTATGCCGCCGTCATGCCGGCCTTTACCCCGACTGATCAGGAGTTGAACGCACTGATCGCCTTTATCAAATCCAAAGCCAATGCCGACGCGAGCAAGGCGCAACCAGGGAAGTAGCCGTAAACAGCCAGGAATGCACTGAAACTTCGACAGGAGGATGACGTGATGGCTTATGCGGAGCAAGCCGAAACAGAAGCACTGCACGAACCCAAGAGTTTCCTGACTAAATACATCTGGAGTCAGGACCACAAGGTCATCGCCGTCCAGTATTCCTTGACGGCGCTGTTCGTGGGGCTTATCGCCGTGGTGTTGTCCGGCTTGATGCGCATGCAGATAGGCTTCCCCGGCAGTTTGGCGTTCATGGATGCCAGTACTTACTATCAGGCGATGACCATGCACGGCATGATCATGGTCATCTACTTGCTGACGGCCTTGTTTCTGGGGGGCTTCGGCAACTATCTGATCCCGTTGATGGTGGGCGCCCGCGACATGGTCTTCCCCTACGTCAATATGCTCAGTTACTGGTTCTACCTGTTGGCGGTAGTGGTGTTGCTTTCCAGTTTCTTTGTCCCGGGCGGCCCCACCGGTTCGGGCTGGACGCTTTATCCGCCGCAGTCGATCAGCCAGGGCACACCTGGGGTCGAGTGGGGCATCGTGCTGATGCTTATCTCATTGGCGATCTTTATTGTCGCCGCCACCATGGGTGGATTGAACTATGTCACCACGGTGTTGCAGGCGCGCACGCACGGTATGACGTTGTTTCGCATGCCGCTTTCGGTGTGGGGCATCTTCATGGCGTCGATCATGGCCTTGCTGGCGTTCCCGGCGTTGTTTGTCAGTGCGGTCATGATGCTGTTCGACAAACTCCTGGGCACCAGTTTCTTCATGCCGGCGATGGTCTCGCTGGGGCAGCAACTCGATCACCAGGGCGGCAGCCCGATATTGTTCCAGCACCTGTTCTGGTTCTTCGGCCATCCGGAGGTCTACATCGTTGCGCTCCCCGCGTTTGGCCTGGTCTCCGACCTGATCAGCACCCATGCGCGTAAAAATATCTTCGGTTATCGAATGATGGTGTGGGCCATCATTGCGATCGGCGTACTCAGCTTCGTGGTCTGGGCGCACCATATGTATGTCAGCGGCATGAACCCCTACTTTGGCTTTTTCTTCGCCGTCACCACCTTGATCATCGCCGTGCCGACGGCACTGAAAGTCTACAACTGGGTACTGACCCTGTGGCGGGGCGACATCCATCTCACCGTACCGATGCTGTTCGCCCTGGCCTTTATCGTCACCTTCCTGGTCGGCGGCCTGACGGGATTATTCCTGGGTAATGTGATCGTCGATATTCCGCTCTCGGACACCTATTTCGTCGTCGCCCACTTCCATATGGTCATGGGGGTCGCACCGGTACTGGTGGTGTTCGGCGGCATTTACCATTGGTTCCCGAAAGTCACCGGGCGCATGTTTAACGACACCTTGGGCAAGTTGCATTTCTGGATAACTTTTCTGGGCACCTACGCGATCTTTTTCCCTATGCACTATCTGGGCTTCCAAGGGATGCCGCGCCGCTACTACGCCTATGACAACTACGCGTTCATTCCACAGTCGGCGCACGAGTTGAATGCCTTCATTACGGTGGTCGCATTGACCGTCGGTGTTTCCCAGCTGCTGTTCGTGTTCAACATGGCCTGGAGTGTATTCAAGGGTAAACCCGCAGGCAGTAACCCCTGGGGCGCGGCCAGTCTGGAATGGCAAACACCGGACACCCCGCCGGTACACGGCAACTGGGGCGAGAAACTGCCAGTCGTGCATCGTTGGCCTTATGACTACAGCGTGCCAGGGATAGACCAGGATTTCGTGCCGCAAACGGTTTCCGCCGAGGAGCTGGAGCACATGCGGCAACGCAGCGAGGGCGCCAGGATAGCGGACGTGAAGACATGAACAGATTGCTATTGAGAAACGCCGATGGCGCTGACCCCGGCGGCAGCTGGAATCGCGATCCTGAAGGTATTCAGGCCGGCGCGGGTGCCGATGGAAGCCACGTTGCAAAAACCGGCCTGCGCTTGTTTCTGGCAGTGGTGAGCTCACTGTTCTTTCTCTTCCTGCTCGCCTTTATCGCCCGCTCGCAAATGGCCGACTGGCTACCCCTGACAGAGCCGATGGCGCCGTTGGCCAATCCTTGGCAATTGTGGGTGAATTCGGCTTTTCTGGTATTGAGTTGCATCTCTCTGCAGTGGTCGCGCATGGCCGCCCGCCGGGCTCGAATGGACGCAACGGTCATTGCTTTTGTAGTAGGGGGAGGATTTGCCATTGCCTTTCTGGCGGGGCAACTCTGGGTCTGGCAGCAGTTCGTCGCCTGGGGCTACTTTGTCGCCAGTAACCCGGCCAACAGTTTCTTCTACCTGTTAACCGGCGTGCACGGCCTCCATCTGTTGGGCGGATTGGTTGCCTGGGGCAGGACCGTCGGCAAATTCCTGCGTCAGGTGCCAATGCCGCAACTCAGCGCCAGCGTAGAGCTCTGTGCCATCTATTGGCACTATCTATTGGGTCTTTGGTTCGTGCTGTTCGCGCTACTGACCAGCACGCCGCAAACCTATGAAACCATCGCCAGACTCTGCGGCCTGAGGTGAAAAACCATGGCAGCGCATCCACAAGCCCCGGTCGAGTCCGATCCATCAAGCCCGTTGCCTGCACCGGGATGGCAGGGCATCGCCAGCGATTGGGCCTCGGATAAAGACGCCTTCAAGCAGGTCCCCTGGGGCAAGGCGATGATGTGGATATTCCTGCTGAGCGACACGTTCATATTCACCTGTTTCTTGACCGGCTACATGTCGGTACGCATGACCATCACCGACGCCTGGCCCAATCCCAGTGAAGTGTTTGCATTGACGATCGGCGGTAGGGAAATCCCGCTTATCCTGATCGCCATCATGACCTTTGTGCTGATCAGCAGCAGCGGCACCATGGCCATGGCCGTCAATTTCGCCTATCGCCGTGATCGCGCGAAAACCACGGCCCTGATGCTGGCGACCGCTGCCTTGGGAGTGACCTTCGTCGGCATGCAGGCCTTTGAATGGAGCAAGCTCATCGCAGAAGGGGTGCGCCCTTGGGGGAACCCCATGGGGGCGGCGCAATTTGGTGCCAGCTTTTTCATGATTACCGGTTTTCACGGACTGCATGTATCCATCGGCGCCATCTACCTCAGCATTGTGGCGATGAAGGTATTGCGGGGAGATTATGAGCGCTCCGGCAACTATCAGAATGTCGAGATAGCGGGGCTTTATTGGCACTTCGTGGACTTGGTGTGGGTGTTTATTTTTGCTTTCTTCTATTTATGGTAGAGGAGCGCGGATGATGGCGCATGTTCAAGGTCAGCAACATCCAATCAGTTTGTACCTGAAAATCTGGGGGCTGTTATTTGTCCTCAGCACACTCTCGTACCTTGTCGACTTTTTCCATTTTCACGGCTATCTCAGGTGGGCCCTGATTATCACGTTCATGTTGCTGAAGGCAGGCTTGATCGTCTCCATCTTCATGCACATGGCCTGGGAACGGTTGGCCCTGGTCTACGCGATATTGATGCCACCCTTGTGTCTGCTGGTACTTGTCGGACTGATGGCCACCGAGGCGGATTATGTTTTCCTCAGTCGGGTCATTTTCTTCGGCCAATAAGCGGCCATCAGTCTTCGGCAGTTAACCTGATATCACTCGCTTGAACTGATGCCATTTGTGCTGCCAGGCTACTGTCCAGTGGGGTGCTGCCGCTCCCGTGCCAGCGATTTCCAGCATGGGATGATGTCCGATGACCTGGTCCAGTACCGTTTCCTGATTCGGCTCAACATCCACAAAAAAGATGTGCTTGCCCTCATGCACCGCCTGCTTGAAATTGCGGAAGTGAGAGTTCGGCACCTGGAATCCAAAGAAGCCGCCTTCCCAGATGCAGAAGCCCAAGATAACCACGGCAAGGAAGACGAAGGGTGTCCAGCCTGCGGCGGATTCGGTCCAGCCCATCCAATAGGCGCCACCCAGGACCACTGCTGCGAGTGGGATACCGACCACCGCACCAATCTCACCGGAGTGAACGGCGTCCTGTTCCATTAACGAGCTGATTTCGTGGAGGTGATGTTGTTCAACATCAGCAACCTGTTCACTGAGCACATGAATTTGTTCGGAATTGATGCCGCTGGCTTCCAGCTCATTTTCAACGGCTTCAAGATCATCGAGATTGTCACTGATGTAATAGTGTCGATTCATGCCACACCTCCCATCTCGTGTTGGCGGTGAACCTCCTTTGTCCTGCAGCCAATCATCGAGATTTTGCCGTCGGTAACGGTACCCGTGGGGAACGTTGCACATTCATGCAATTCGAGAGAAGTATAGCATTCGCTAATACGCTGGATTTCGGGGCGCAAGCTCTAACAGCCAGGGCCTGGCCCACTCCCTGGCACAGGCCAGGCCCCTGATGATCCGGATCAGTGGCGCGGGTCGAAATCGCCGCTGAACATTTCGTCCTCGGCATCCGGGGCCACTGGAATCTTGTGCTCTTCCGACGCCCAGGCGCCCAGGTCGATCAGTTTGCACCGGTCCGAGCAGAACGGCCGGAATTTGCTCTCGGGGGTCCATTCGACTGGGGCACCACAGGTTGGGCATTCGACGGTTGAAATCTGGCTCATGACTGGCCTCCACGCAAAGTAAGGTAAAAGTGATGCAGGCGTTCGACCTCGCTGTGCAGCCAGGCGAGGTCGCGGTCATTGACCACTACGTCGTCGGCATGGCTTAGGCGCTCCTGACGGCTGGACTGGGCCTTGAGGATCGCCTGGACCTGCTGTTCGCTGGTCTGGTCACGCCGCAGGGTGCGCTCGATCTGTAGCTGTTCGGGGGCATCGATCACCAGGACCCGTTGGGTCATGGCGTACTGGCCGGATTCAATCAGCAGTGGCGAAACCAGAATCGCGTAAGGTGATTTTGCCAGCGCCAGGTGATGGGCAATCTCTTCGGCGATCAGCGGATGCAGCAAGGCTTCCAGCCAGAGGCGTTGCTCCGGTACTTCGAAGATCAGTTTACGCAACGCGGCGCGGTCCAGTTGCCCGTCGGCTTGCAACACCCCGGGACCGAAGTGTTCGGCAATCTTTGCCAGCGCCGGCCGACCGGGTTCCACCACCCAGCGCGCGGCATGATCGGCATCGACCGCATGCACGCCCAGGTCGATGAAATGTTGGGCCGCCGCACTTTTGCCGCTGCCAATGCCGCCGGTCAAGCCGAGAATCCAGGGTTTTTCCACAGGGTTATTCATTTCAGACCGACAAACTGCCAATAGAAGGCGGTTATTTGACCACCCCAGAGCAAGGCAATCCAGCCGGCAATGGCCAGATAGGGGCCAAAAGGGATCGGCGTCGATGTTTGTGCCTTGCGCAGGCGCAGGTAAATCGCGCCGATGATCGCACCCGCCAGGGATGACAAGACGATCGTCAGCGGCAGGATCTGCCAACCGCCCCAGGCGCCAAACATCGCCAGCAGCTTGAAATCCCCATGCCCCATGCCGTCCTTGCCGGTGATCAGCTTGAACACCCAGAACACTGTCCACAGCGCCATGTAGCCGGCAATGGCACCCCATAACGCCTCAGGCAATGGCACGAACAGATCGAGGCTGTTGACGATCAGCCCCAGCCACATCAGCGGTAGCACCAGTACATCGGGCAATAGTTGATGCTCGGCGTCGATCAGGCTCATGGCCAGCAAGCCCCAGGTCAGGAGCATCGCCATGCCGGCTTGCCAGCCGAAACCGAAGTGCCAGGCAATGAACGCCGACAGGAGGGCGCAGGTCAGCTCAGTCAATGGATAGCGTTTGCTGATCGGCGTCGCGCAGGCTGAACAGCGCCCGTGCAGGAACAGGAAGCTGAGCACTGGAATGTTTTCCCAGGCGCGAATCCGGTGCCCGCAATGTGGGCACTGGGAATGCGGCAGCATCAAATTGAAAGTCGGCAGCGGCGTTTCGCCGGGCAGCCCGAGGATCTCATGGGCCTGCACGCGCCACTCGCGCTCAAGCATCTTCGGCAGGCGCCACACCAGCACGTTGAGGAAGCTGCCGACCAGCAGGCCGACCACCCCGGCGATGACGACGAAAGCCAGTGGGTAGTGGGTAAGAATTTCGTTCAAGGGCATGTCAGATCGCTGAACCGAGTTGGAAGATGGGCAGGTACATCGCGACCACCAGGCCGCCGACAATAACACCCAGCACCACCATGATGAACGGTTCCATCAGGGTGGTGAGGGAGTCGACCATATTGTCGACCTCGTCTTCGTAGAAACCGGCCACCTTGTCCAGCATGTCGTCGAGTGCGCCCGACTCCTCGCCTATGGCGGTCATCTGAATGGCCATATTCGGGAAAATACCGGAAGTGCGCATGGAAAAATTCAGCTGCATGCCCGTCGCAACGTCCTGTCGGATGCGCAACACCGCGCGTTTGAACACGATGTTGCCGGTGGCGCCGGCCACCGATTCCAGGGCCTCGACCAGCGGCACGCCAGCGGCGAAGGTCGTCGACAGCGTGCGGGCGAAACGGGCCACGGCGGACTTGTGCATCAAGGTCCCCACCAGCGGCAGTTTCAGCAGCCAGGTGTCCATTCGGTCACGAAAACCTTGCGAGGTTTTCAGGGCGTGGCGCACAGCGAAAGCAGCCGTGACCAGTACGCCCAGCAGCATCCACCACCACGCTTGCATGAATTGCGACAGGTCGATGACCATCAAGGTAAAGGACGGCAATTGAGCCCCAAAGCCCTTGAACACCGATTCGAATTGCGGCACCACCTCGACCAGCAGGATGCCAGTCACGATGATCGCTACACACACGACGATCAGCGGGTAGGTCATGGCTTTCCTGATTTTCGCCTTGAGACTTTCGCTTTTCTCCTTGTAGGTCGCCACCCGTTCCAGCAGCGTGTCCAACGCGCCAGCCTGCTCCCCGGCGTCCACCAGGTTGCAGTACAGCTCATCGAAATATTGCGGTTTCTTACGCAAGGCGGTGGCGAAGCTATTGCCCGCCGCCACTTCCTGTTTCACCTCATCAATGAGCTTGCGCATGGCCGGGTTATCGAAGCCTTCACCGATGATGTCGAAAGACAGCAACAACGGCACGCCGGCTTTCATCATGGTTGCCATTTGCCGGGTGAAGAGGGCGATGTCCTGGGCCTTGATACGTTTGCCCTGATTGAAAATCGACGTGGTTTTCCTGCGCACCTTGCCGGGGTTGATGCCCTGCTTGCGCAATTTCGCCTTGATCAGTGCCGGGTTCTGGGCGCTCAATTCGCCCGTCACCTTCGTACCTTTCCTGTCTGTGCCTTCCCAGGTGTACACACTGGTTCTTGCTGCCTTGACTGCCATGTTCAGTCCTTGCTGACCCGGTTATAACCGCCGTTGCATTGATCGCAATCGGCCGCCTCATAGATCGTGAATGTGCCGATGCGTTCCTCGGGGTTCCGGGCGCAAGCAATTGAAGACTTATAGCCTAGTCAAGCGGGGGAACAAAACCTGCGGTCCTGAGGTGACAAAAAGTGTCAGATAGTGCGTTTTCTGGGGCCAGGAAGGGCTTCGTGGCAATGATTGCACCCCGGAATACGGCACGCCGGGCTTGGCATGGGCTGTGCTGCAGCAGGTGCAGATCATGAGATTTCCACTCATGCACGGAGGCTGTCATTGAATAATCAGAAAGGCTTTACCCTGATCGAGTTGCTGATAGTCGTGGCGATCATCGGGATCCTGGCGACGTTTGCGATCCCTGCTTACTCCAAGTACCAGGCGCGGGCCAAGGTCACGGCAGGTCTGGCCGAGATTTCAGCATTGAAGGTGGCGTTTGAAGACCTGATGAACCAAGGGACAGACCCGGACCTGACACAGGTGGGCGGCTCCGCCACCACGTCCAACTGCGCCACGACCGCAGTGGGCAAAGCAGCAGAAGGTACGGGCACGATTGGTTGCACAATCCTCAATGCTCCGGCGCAGGTGTTGAATAAAACCATTACCTTGACCCGCTCGTTGAATGGCTGGACGTGCACCACCGGTGTCGAACAGGAGTACGCGCCGAAAGGCTGCAAGGGCGTTGAGCCAAAGGCCTGACCCATAGCTTGTTGCCCCGATACCCCGCTCAGTGCGGGGTATTTTTTTGCTCGCCGTTCAAAGATTTCGAGTAATTGAGAAAACTTCCAACAATTCATGGCCTTAGGCCTTCTTTAAAACCCGCAACTTGCATGTAGATAATTTCCAACTCATGCATTTTGCATGATTGTGAAAAATGACTGTTTTTATAAGTCGTTGATTTATAAGTAATTGTTGTCTGTTTCAAAGTTGGCACAGCGTTCGCAATATCTCTGGTAACCCTGCTGACAAGCTAACCAGCAGACTTTCCAGAAAAACAGGAGTTACTCGTATGAAGAAGTTCGCTATTGCTGCCGCTGCTGCTACCGCGTTGACCCTGACCATGGCCAACGCTGCATTTGCCCAGGCTCAGGTCACACAAGGCCCTATGATGCTGGCCGCCGGTGAAATGACCGAAGCGAAAGAGGATGTTTCCGATACCTGGATCACTACCAAAGTCAAATCAGACCTGGTCACCGAAAAAGGCATTCCAGGTACCGATATCAAAGTGGAAACCAACAAAGGTGTTGTGTCCCTGTCGTCCACCGTTGCTGTAACGGATGCACAGAAAGCCACTGCCGTGGCGATCACCAAGAAAATCAAAGGCGTCAAGGCGGTCTCCGCTGACGGCCTGAAAGCCGAGTAAGGCAAGACTTCTCGCCTGGACTGGGAGAAGGCGCGGCAGACGGGCTGAGTCATACGTCTGCCGCAACTTAGAAGTTCATGCGACCGGCCATAAGGATGTGGCCATTACAGGCCCCGGCATTCGTGTCGGGGCCTGTTCTATTCAAAGCAGATATCGCAGCCTTCGGCAGCTCCTACATGGGTTTGCGTAGACCAGTAGGAACTGCCGAAGGCTGCGATCTTTTGCTGTTGCCGTTATTCGGCGTCCAGATGCAGGGGCGTAACGACCTTTCCGTCTTTTTCCGCTTCGCCCAACTGGGCATCGATGAAGTACACACGGTCATCGGCGAGCTGGCCTTTATCGACCAGATAGTCCTTGATGCTGCTGGCGCGCTCCTGGCCCAGCTCACGCAACAGCACTTCGCTGGAACTCCAGAACTGGATCACCTGCTCGCGCATTTTCGCGGTGCGTTCTTCTTTGCCCAGGTCTTTCCATTCAGCAGGTGGCTGGACCTTCAGTCGCGTGCGGTAGATCCCTTCCAGCAGCGCACCTTTCTCGCTATCGGGTACCTCCAGCAAATTTGCCTTGGCCGGAACCTTGTCGCCACGGCGCTGGAGCATTTTGTAGTAGTTGTACTGATATTCCCGTTCCAGGCGTTGCTCGGCGAGCAACGGGCCATCGCTGCTCTTGGCAGCAGTGCCTTCGATTTCCAGGCGCAGGGCCGGACGTTCCTTCAGGGCCTGGGACAGTTTGACCAGTGCCGCTTCGGCGTCCTTGTTCAGTTCGCTTGAACCCGGGGCGAATGCCACGGTACCCAGGTCTTGCGAGCCACCACCGGCCACCAGGCCACCAATGAGTTTGAACGGCGCAGCGGCGGCCTTGACGATCAGGTTGCGCAGGGTCTGCCAGACAATCGGCATCACGCTGAACTGTGGATTGTTCAGGTCACCGCTGACCGGCAGTTCAATGGAAATCTTGCCATCGACATCCTTGAGCAAGGCGATGGCCAGTTTCAATGGCAGGCTCACGGCGTCCGGGCTGTCGACCTTTTCGCCCAGTTGCAACTGTTCGACCACCACTTTGTTCTCAGCCTTGAGCTGTCCCTTGACGATCACGTAATGCAGATCGAGGTTGAGTCGGCCCTTGCGGATGCGATAACCGGCGAACTTGCCGGAGTAGGGGGTTAATGTGGTCAGTTCCACGCGTTTGAAGCTGGTGGCGATATCGAGGCTGGCCATCGGGTCGAACGGGTTGACCGCGCCCTTGATGGTCACTGGTGCATAGCGGTCAACCTTGCCCTTGATATCGACACTGGCCGGTTTCGCCTGACGGCTGTCGATGGTGCCGATCGAACCGTTGAGCTGCTGAATGGCGGTGGCGAAGTTCGGGGTCAGGCTGAAGTCGGCGAAATTCGCAGAACCGTCGTTGATGGCAATGCCGCCGATGTGGATGCCCAGGGGCTTGTCCTTGCTGGCGGTGGGCTTGGCGGCGGCGGGCTTGGCGCCGGCGTCGGCCGGTTGCGGGATCAGCAGGTCATCGATGTTGGTGGTCCGGTCATCGTTGATCATGAAGCGCGCATAGGGTTGCAGCAGATTGATCTTGTCGATCGACAGGCTGTCGCCGTGTTGGTAGTTCAGGCCTTCTACCACCAATTGTTGCCACTTGAGAAAGTCGCGGGTTTTCAGGGTATCGAGGGTATGCAATTGATCGACCTGGGCGCGGCCGGTGACGCTGAGCGCCAGCGGATCGGTGCTTTTCAGGTTGACCGCCAGGTCGCTGCCGAGCATGCCACTGCGCAGTTCCAGGCGAATGAACGGGCTGATGTAGGACTGTGCTACACGCAGGTCGATGTCCTTGGTCTGTACGTTGAGTCGGGCGCTGACCGGGTCCAGGTTGACCTCGCCATCGGCCGTGAGCTTGCCCTGTTTGCCTACGCCGGTGTCGAGCTTGAGGAGGAAGGGCGAGCCATTGAGACTGTCGAACTTCTGCAAGTCGAGATTCAGCGGGCTCAGTTCCAGTTCCACCGCAGGTTGTGCTTTGCGGTCCGCCAGATGCACTTTGTAATCGCGCAATTGCACATCATTGAGAAGCACTTGCCACGGTTTGCCTGGCGTCGCGGGTTCGGGTTTCGGCGAATCGGCCGCCGCCGGGGTGCTCGGCGGTTCGGCGTTGGCCTTGGCCGCTGGTCTGGACGGTTGGCTGGCGAACAGTTTCTGCCAGTCGAGTTGCCCGTCGGCTTCCAGGGCTGCCCAGGTTTCGAGCTTGTGGCTGCGGATCTTGCCAACCACCACTCGTTGCTTGGCCAGGTCGACAGTGGTTTCGCTGATGTCCAGGCGTTCGAGCTTCGCCAGCGGCCGTCCATCCGGGGCTTTGATCGCGAAGGGGGCGATACTGACCGCGACATTGTTCAACAGCAGTTCGGTTTGCTTGGACAGGTTGAGTTTGTAATCGGTACTGAGGCTGAGTACGCCGCTTTCGAGGTCCAGCGGCACGGCGTCGCGCACATAGGGCCAGAAAGCTTTCATCTTGCCGTCGGTGATTTTCAGCTTACCTTCGGAGGCCAGCGGAATCAGGCTGAAGTTGCCGGTCCAGTCGATCTGGCCGCCGTTGGGACCAATTGCCACCAGCGTCATGTCGGCACTGTCTTCCGGCAGGGTGCTGAGGTTCTTGAGCTCGAAATCGAGCTTGTCGTAGAGGAATTCGATGGCTTCGCTGGGGCGCGCATCCTTAAAGTGCAGCGATCCGTCCACCAGCTTGATGCGGTCGATGCGCAGCGGGAATGGCTTGGCGTCAGGGTCGACGGGTGTCGGTTCGCTGGTCGGCAATTTGAACAACCCGATCAGGTTGAGCTTGCCGTCCTTGCCGAAGAGCACCTCGGTCTTGGATTTCTCCAGCTCGATATCCGACAGGTGCAGCGCTTTGGTCCAGAGGCTGTCGAGTTGCAGATTGGCGTACAGGCGTTCGAAGCCAACCTGCTCCTTGCCGGGCTCGCCAATGTTCAGGCCCCAAAGGGTTACTTCAAGGCTGAACGGGTTGAGTTCGATCCGCTGGATCGTGGCGGGCGTCGTGGCGTAGTTGGCCAGTTGCTGGTTGGCAACGCGCAACGCGATGCCGGGCAAAATGAGAAAGCCCAGCAGACTGTAGAGGGCCAGAGCAGTCAACAAGGCGCCGATGGCGCGAATCAATCCTTTGTACATGTATGGCTTCATCTGTCTGGATCGGAGTGCCTTGGAGTATGGCACGCGATTTCGGTTCCGAAGCCCTCACATCGAGCGGGATTTATCTGAAAACAACGGCGACTTTCAGAACTGCAGAATCAGGGTTTTCAGCGGGGGCTGCTGGTCCATCGACGGGAAGTCATCGCCGGGTTTCATGACTGTCCACTCCCGTACCGGCCGACCAGCCTTCTCGGCGCAACGCAAGACCTGCTCGCGCCAGTCGTCCATGCTGACTTTTGCCAGGTTGTTGCAGCAGATCAGCACGCCATTGTCAGCGGTGGTCAGCAATGCCGGCTTGAGCAGGCTCTGGTAGTCGCGAAGCAGGTCGACGGTGCCAAAAGCACTCTTGGCCCAGGCAGGGGGATCGAGCAGCACCAGGTCGTACTGGCGTTGGTCCAGGCGCTGGTAGCTCGGCAATTTCTGCCCACGACGCTGGCTGACAGGCAGGCCGGCCAACTGGCGAATGGCCGGGAAGTAGTCGGACTGGATGAACTCCATGGTTGGCAGTTGCGGGTTGAGCAAGCCATTCTCGCGCCCGACCGCCAGGTTGCCTTCGGCGAAATCCAGGTTGCACACCTGGCTGGCACCACCGGCTGCGGCGCTGAGGCCGACCCCGCAGGTGTAGGCGAACAGGTTCAGCACGCGCTTGTTCTTGCTGTGCTCCTTGACCCAGCCACGGGTGTTGCGCAGGTCGAGGAACAACAGCGGGTCTTGCCCGGCGTGGCGCCCGCGTACCCGGTAATTCAAGCCCCACTCGTGGCCAACCAGGTCTTGCAGTGCGGCTTCTTCGGCGCGGTAGACGGTGTCTTCACGGTCGATGCGCGAGTTGCCACGGGAGCGGTCGTTATAGACCAGCAGGGTTTCCAGCCCCAGGTATTGATTGACGATTTCATGCAAGTGCAGCAACGCCTCGCGGTCCAGCGACTGATGGAAGCTCTGCACCATCAGTTGTGGGCCATAGCGGTCGATCGTCAGCCCTGCGGCGCCTTCCTGGCTGCCATGGAACAGGCGATAGCAGTCGGTGCCCTGGCTGTGCAACTCGGCCAGCAGGTCCTGGCGATGTTCAAGGGCGGCGCGCAGCGCCTGATTCAAGGAAGACATGCTGGGCGCCTTGCAGGAGGAATTGGGCGCGGGAGTTTAACAGCTTGAGCGCAGTAGCACTTGTAGGAGCGAGCATGCTCCGGGCGGCGTTCCGACGATGATCGTCAACGATGACGCTGGGTGCCTGACACTCCGCGCAGTATTCAAGTCCATCGCGAGCATGCTCGCTCCTACGACAGGCCCATACGCCGTTTCGCACGATGCACCGAGCCATTACGCACCGCCCAGCGCAGCATCGGCGCACTGCGATTGACACTGGCGCGGATCAGTTTGCGTTGCAGCGGCCCCTGGCTTACACCGAGCATGCCACTGGCCCAATCCGGCAGCAGGTCGATTCCGGCCTGCATCATCAACCCGCCGAAAGGCCTGGCCAAACGGCTGGGGGAGGGGGCGTTCAACAACAGTCGAAGTACCTCACGACTACGTTCGTCGCACAACAGTTGCGGGCGAACGCGCTCAAGATAAGCGGCAATTTCCTGCCGGCAGCGCGGCACGTCACGGGCGCCCAGGCGCTCGGCGACTAACGCGATCTCTGCGTAATAACGATCCTGGTCGGCCAGGGACAGTTGCGGATTTCGATAACGCAGGTGCGCTGCGAGGAAGTTGCTGACCTCGGCGACGTGCACCCAGGTCAGCAGGTCGGGATCGCTGGCGGCATAGTGCCGGCCATCGGGCGCGGTGCCGGTGATTTGCAGGTGGATGGTGCGCACCTTTTCGATCAGCCAGTCGGCGTCCTGTCGTGAGCCGAAGGTGGTGCCGGAAATGAATTGCCCGGTGCGGCGCAGCCGACCGAGCATATCCTCGCGAAAATTCGAATGGTCCCACACACCGGCCAAGGCCAGCGGGTGCAACGCTTGCAGCATCAGGGCGCTGATACCGCCGATCAACATGCTGCTGAAATCGCCGTGGACTTGCCAGCTCACCGAATCCGGTCCGAACAGCCCGGGGTCGCCCTTGGGGTTTTCCAGGTCGAGCTTGCCCAGGGACAGGCCGGTCAGGCTCATGATCTGGGTTTCGATGCGGCTGCGAATAAATTCCATGGTGTCTCGATGATTTTCCGTAGGAGCTGCCGCAGGCTGCGATCTTTTGATTTTGTTTTTCAAGATCAAAAGATCGCAGCCTGCGGCAGCTCCTGCAGGAGGCGGCAGTACGTTATTGGTTCAGACGCTTGTCGATCAAGCCCTGGACCACGCTCGGGTCGGCCAGGGTCGAGGTATCTCCCAGGCTGTCCAGTTCGTTACAGGCAATCTTACGCAGAATGCGCCGCATGATCTTGCCTGAACGGGTTTTCGGCAAGGCCGGCGCCCATTGGATCAGGTCGGGCTTGGCGAAGCTGCCTATCTCCTTGCTGACGTGGGCCAGTAAGGTTTTCTTCAGTTCTTCATTGGGCTCGACGCCGTTCATGGGCGTGACAAAGGCGTAGATGCCCTGGCCCTTTACGTCGTGGGGGTAACCGACCACGGCGGCTTCGGCGATGCTGTCGTGCAGTACCAGGGCGCTCTCCACTTCGGCGGTGCCGATGCGGTGCCCGGAGACATTGATGACATCGTCGATGCGCCCGGTGATCCAGTAGTCACCGTCTTCGTCGCGGCGGGCGCCATCGCCGGTGAAATAGTAGCCGGGATAGGGCTTGAAGTAAGTGTCGACCATCCGTTGCGGATCGCCGTAGACGCTGCGGATCTGCGCTGGCCAGCTTGATTTCAAGGCGAGCACGCCGCTGCCGGCGCCTTTGATTTCCTTGCCATGTTCGTCCAGCAACACCGGCTGCACGCCGAACATCGGTTGTGTCGCGCAGCCTGGTTTGATCCGTTGCGCACTGACCAGCGGGCTGAGCATGATGCCGCCGGTTTCGGTCTGCCACCAGGTATCGACAATTGGGCAGCGTTGTTCGCCGACGACATTGAAGTACCACTCCCACGCTTCCGGATTGATCGGTTCACCGACGGTGCCGAGCAATCTGAGGCTGGCGCGGGACGTTTCCCGCAACGGTTCTGCGCCCTCGCGCATCAGGGCCCGCAGCGCGGTGGGGGCGGTGTAGAAAATGTTTACTTTGTGCTTGTCGATCACCTGCCAGAACCTCGAGGTGCTCGGGTAGCTCGGCACGCCTTCGAAGATCAGGGTGGTGGCGCCATTGGCCAGGGGCCCGTAGACGATGTAGCTGTGGCCAGTGACCCAGCCGACATCGGCGGTGCACCAGAAAACTTCGCCGTCGCGGTAGTCCAGGACATACTTGAAGGTCATTGCCGCTTGCAGCAGGTAGCCCCCCGTCGTGTGCAGCACGCCTTTGGGTTTGCCGGTGCTGCCGGAGGTGTAGAGGATGAACAGCGGGTCTTCGGCGTCCATCGGCTCGGGCGGACAGTCGTCGCCGACGTCACGCAGTGCCTGGTGATACCAGAGGTCGCGGCCTTCGACCCAGTTCACCGGGTTCTGGGTCCGTTCCACCACGACCACGGTGCTGACATCCGGGCAGCTTTGCAGCGCTTTGTCGACATTGTGCTTGAGCGGCACGAACTTGCCGCCGCGCACGCCTTCGTCGGCGGTAATCACTGTGCGACAGTCGGCGTCGAGGATCCGGTCGCGCAACGAATCCGGCGAAAAGCCACCGAACACCACCGAATGCACTGCACCGATGCGTGAGCAGGCGAGCATGGCGTAGGGGCATGTAGATGCACACACGGTCGCCTTTCTTTACGCCACGGCTCTTGAGCACGTTGGCCAGGCGGCAGACGTAATGGTGAAGCTTCTTGTAGGTGATTTGCGTGGATTCGGCGGGGTCGTCGCCTTCCCAGATGATCGCGGTCTGATCGCCGCGTGTTGCCAGGTGACGGTCGATGCAGTTGTAGCTGACGTTCAGTCTGGCGCCGGCAAACCAATGGGCTTCACCGGTTTTCAGATCGTAGCGCTGGACGGTTTGCCACGGAGCGCTCCAGTCGAGGAAGCGGGTGGCTTGTTCGGCCCAGAAGGTGCTGGGGTGCTCGATGGATTCGCGGTACAGGCGGTGATAGTCGTCCTGACTCAATTGTGCAGCCCGGCGCACGGCATCGGCTTTGGGGAACGTGCTGATATCGAACATGACGGTTCCTTCTTCTTGTTTTGAGGACAAGAGGGGAGCTGCGCGACCCTCGTAGGAGCTGCGCAATGCTGCGATCTTTTGACTTTGCTTTTAGAAGATCAAAAGATCGCAGCCTGCGGCAGCTCCTACAAGGTTAGTACCCCCGCAGGAATGGCGTCAGATCAGCCGCGGTGGCGCCCGCGGAAGTAGTTGATCAAGCCCTGGGTGGACGCGTCGTCAGCCGGGGTTTCCTCGCTGCCGACCAGGCGGTTGTAGACGCCTTTGCCCAGCTCTTTGCCCAACTCCACACCCCATTGGTCGAAGGCATTGATGCCCCAGATCACGCTTTGCACGAAGACTTTGTGCTCGTACATTGCCACCAGCGCACCCAGGCGCCGCGGGCTGATGCGCTCGACCACCAGGGTATTGCTCGGACGGTTGCCCGGGATCACCTTGTGCGGCGCAAGGCTCTGCACCTGTTCTTCGCTCATGCCTTTGTCACGCAGCTCGGCCTGGGCTTCGGCCAGTGTCTTGCCGAGCATCAACGCCTGGCTTTGCGACAGGCAGTTGGCATACAGCCACTGGTGATGGTCGGCCACCGGGTTGAAGCTGACGATCGGCACGATGAAGTCAGCCGGGATCAGTTGGGTGCCTTGGTGCAGCAACTGGTGGTAAGCGTGCTGGCCGTTGCAGCCTACACCGCCCCAGATCACCGGGCCGGTATCGGTGCTGACGGGCGTACCATCCTGGCGCACGCTCTTGCCATTGGATTCCATGTCCAGCTGTTGCAGGTGCTTGGTGATGTTGCGCAGGTAGTGGTCGTACGGCAGGATCGCGTGGCTTTGCGCGCCCCAGAAATTACCGTACCAGACGCCGAGCAGGGCCAGCAGCACCGGCATGTTCTGTTCGAAGGGGGTGTTGAGGAAGTGCTGGTCCATGGTGTAGGCACCGGACAGCAGTTCCTTGAAGTTCGACATGCCGATGGCCAGGGCGATCGGCAGGCCGATGGCCGACCACAGCGAGTAACGCCCGCCGACCCAGTCCCACATCGGGAAGATGTTTTCTTCGCGGATGCCGAACGCCACGGCGGCAGCGTTGTTGCTCGATACCGCAATGAAGTGGCGATGCAACTCGGCTTCCGAACCACCCTGGGCCAGGTACCAGGCGCGTGCGGCCTGGGCGTTTTTCAGGGTTTCGAGGGTGTTGAAGGATTTCGACGAGACGATGAACAAGGTGGTCTCGGCGCGCAGTTTCAGCGCCAGTTCGTGGAACTCACTGCCATCGATGTTCGCCAGGTAGTGGCAGCGCACGCCTTTCTGGGCATAGGCCAGCAGGGCTTCGGACACCAGCTCGGGGCCGAGGAACGAACCGCCGATGCCGATGTTGACCACGTCAGTGATCGGCTTTTCGGAGTAGCCGCGCCACAGGCCATCGTGGATGCGGCCCACCAGGTCAGTGATTTGGTTCAGTACCTTGTGTACTTCAGGCATCACGTTGACGCCGTTGACCGACAACTTGTCGCCAACCGGGCGACGCAGGGCGGTGTGCAGGGCGGGGCGTCCTTCGGAGGCGTTGACGATTTCGCCATCGAACAGCGCCTTGATCGCGCCCTTGAGGTCGACTTCGTCGGCCAGGCCTACCAGCAGGTCACGGGTCTGGGCGTTGATCAGGTTTTTCGAATAGTCGAGAAACAGGCCGCAGCTACTGAGAGTGAATTGGGTAAAACGCTGCGGGTCGGCGTTGAACGCCTCGCGCATGTTGAAATCCTGCATGGCCTGGCGGTGATCTTTCAACGCTTGCCAGGCGGGCAGGGCGGTCACGTCGTGGGGGGTGCGGTAGTACGCCATCGCTGCGGGTTTCCTTTTACTTGAACTGCCTTTAAGACACTGAAAATACCGGAATGTCCTGACCACCGTCTGAGTGGTATCCGGTTAGCCTGCGTGCACACGATTAAATAGCGCAGGCCGGTAACAGTAAACCCAGAGAGACGATCTGTCTTGGCTTTGTCGGACCTGCGACCGGTACTTTTTTATACCGGCGCAGTCGTGGGGGAATTGTGGGGGGAATTTCAGGCGGGGGTGTCGAGGTTCAGGTGCAAATTGTCGATCAAGCGCGTCGTCCCCAGGAACGCCGCCACCAGGATCACCAGGTCGCGATCTTCAGGGGTTGCCGGGCGCAGGCTCATACCATGACGAATTTCCAGATAATCGGGACGCAGGCCCGCCGCTTCGAGTTGTTGCAGCTTGGCGCGGATCAGGGCCGGGTAATCGCGCTCACCCTGCCTGATCGCTTCGGCGATCTCGCTCAGCGTGCGATACACCACCGGTGCCACGGCGCGCTGCTCTTCGGTGAGGAAGCCATTGCGCGATGACAGTGCCAGGCCATCCGCCGCCCGCACCGTTGGCTCGCCAATGATCTGGATCGGCATGTTCAGGTCATGCACCAGCGCGCGAATGACCGCCAGTTGCTGGAAGTCTTTCTGGCCGAAGATCGCCAGGTCCGGCTGGACCATGTTGAACAGCTTGCTGACCACCGTTGCCACACCTTCGAAATGCCCTGGACGGCTGGCGCCGCACAGGCCTTCGGAAAGTTGCGGGACGCTGACGCGGGTCTGTCCGGCCATGCCGTCGGGGTACATCTCTTCAACGGTTGGCGCGAACAGCAGGTCGCAGCCGGCTTCAAGGAGTTTTTCCTGGTCGGCGGCGAGGGTGCGCGGGTATTTGTCGAGGTCTTCGCCGGCACCGAACTGCAACGGGTTGACGAAAATGCTCGCGACCACGAAATCCACCCGTTGGGTGGCCTTGGTGATCAGCGCGACATGACCGCTGTGCAGGTTGCCCATGGTTGGCACAAAGCCGATGCGCTTGCCTTCACCGCGGGCACGGGCCACGGCGGCCCGCAATTCGCGGACGGTTTTGACGGTGTTCATGCAGAGAATCCATGTTCGATGCCAGGGAAAGTCGACGCCTTGACTTCGCTGACATAGGCGCTCAAGGCGGCGTGAATGCTGGTTTGGCCGGTCATGAAGTTTTTCACGAACTTGGGCACGCGACCGGTAATGGACAAGCCCAGCATGTCATGCAGCACCAGTACCTGGCCGTCGGTGTGGTGGCCGGCGCCAATCCCGATGACTGGAATGCTCACGGCCTGGGTGATTTCTGCGGCCAGTTCGCTCGGCACGCACTCGAGCAGCAACATCGCCGCGCCGGCCTGTTCCAGGGCAATGGCATCGGCACGCATCTGCCGCGCCTGGTTTTCATTGCGACCCTGGACCTTGTAGCCACCGAGGATGTTCACCGATTGCGGGGTCAGGCCCATGTGGGCACAGACCGGAATGCCTCGTTCCGCCAGCAGGCGGATCGAGTCCGCCAACCACAATGCGCCTTCGACCTTGATCATGTGAGCGCCGGACTGCATCAGCAGGGCGCTGTTGGTCATGGCCTGTTCCGTGGTGGCGTAGGCCATGAAGGGCAAGTCGGCAAGGATCAAGGCGTCGGTGTTACCGCGTTTGACGGCCGCCACGTGGTAAGCCATTTCGGCGGTGGTCACCGGCAGGGTGCTGTCATGACCTTGCAGAACCATGCCGAGGGAGTCGCCCACCAGCAGCACTTCGACGCCGGCCTGGTTGCAGGCATGGGCGAAGGTTGCGTCATAGCAGGTCAGCATGGTGATTTTTTCACCTTTGTGCTTGAGACCTTGCAGAGTGGTCAGGGTGATGGCTGGCATGAAAAGTTCCTCATTCAGGCGCTGTGGAAACTACTGCGAGTAACGCGCGTGATTCTTCGTTAAATACAGGCGCACGGTCTTCTGTCGTGCTTTTAAGGCCTGGATTGCGCCCTTGATGCCGTGATGGCGGCAGCGGGACGCCTATAGTCGTGAGGAGAACGTGGGAAGTCAATTGCGTGTGTTACCGCATTGTTACGTGTGGGGTGTTACCGGGTTGACTGATGCGTTTCAGCAAACGCCAACATCAAAAGATCGCAGCCTGCGGCAGCTCCTACAGGACGGTGATGACTTGTAGGAGCTGCCGAAGGCTGCGATCTTTTGGGGCTACTCAGTCTGCCGGCAGGCGTTCCAGGCCGACGAACGGGCACGCCGTGAGCAATTCTGCCAGGCTGCGGCCATCGGCCAGGCGCAGATCCACAGGCGCCAATTCTGCCAATGGATAGAGCACAAAGGCCCGCTCCTGCATATGGTAATGCGGGACTTTGAGGCGAGGTTCGTCAATCAGGCGGTCACCGAACAGCAGGATGTCGAGGTCCAGGGTGCGCGGCCCCCAGCGCTCAAGGCGCTCGCGGCCTTGGCCGTTTTCAATGGATTGCAAGGCGTCCAGCAATTCAAGCGGTAACAGCGTGCTGTCGAGAGCGGCAACCGCGTTGGTGTAACGCGGTTGGCCAGGGAGCAACGAGTCGCTTTGATAGAAGGCTGAAACCCCGACCAGTTCCGATTGCGGCAACTGTGCCAGCGCCAGGGTGGCGCTGCGCAGCTGTTCGGCGGGGTCAACGAGGTTGCTGCCCATGCCGATGTAGATGCGTTCCATGGATTACTCGCCCGTGGTGCTCGAAGCGTCTGCTGAGCGCTTGCGCTTGGCGCCGCCGCTGCGACGACGTTTGCGTGGGCCGCCGGCGCCGTCGTCCTTGCCACTGAGGTCGCGAATCATGTCGCGCCGCTCACTGTCGTTGGCGTCCTGGTAGTCGGTCCACCATTCGCCCAGGCCATCGGTCTGCTCGCCGGCGCTTTCGCGTAGTAGCAGGAAGTCGTAGCCGGCGCGGAATCGCGGATTGTCCAGCAGCAGGTCAGCACGTTTGCCGCTGCGCCGTGGCAGGCGCTCCTGCATGTCCCAGATCTCGCGGATCGGCATGGTGAAGCGTTTCGGGATCGCGATGCGCTGGCACTGCTCGGCAATCAGTTCGTGAGCCGCTTCCTGCATCGCCGGAATGGGCGGCATGCCACGGTCCTGCAGGCGCAATACGCGTGCCGGCAGGGCAGGCCAGAGCAGGGCGGCAAACAGGAACGCCGGGGTCACCGGTTTATTTTGCTTGATACGCAGGTCGGTATTGATCAGGGCTTCGCTGATCAGCGTATGGGTATAGGTCGGGTTGTATTCCAGTGCCTCGGCGCTCGCCGGGAACAGTGGATCGAACAATTGCAGATCGACCAGCATTTCAAAGGTGTCAGCGGCGTGACCGGACAGGAACAGCTTGAGCACTTCTTCGAACAAGCGGGCTGACGGGATCTCGCGCAGCATGGGGGCCAGCTCGCGGATAGGCGTGGCGCTGTGTTTTTCGATGCCGAAATTGAGCTTGGCGGCAAAACGCACGGCCCGCAGCATCCGCACCGGATCTTCCTGGTAGCGCTGCTTGGGGTCGCCAATCAAGCGGATCAGTTGGTTGCGAATGTCGTGTACGCCGTTGGCGTAATCGAGAATGCGTTCGCTGACCGGGTCGTAATACAGGGCGTTGATGGTGAAGTCGCGGCGTTGCGCGTCTTCTTCCAGGGTCCCGTAGACGTTATCGCGCAGGATGCGCCCGCTTTCGTTGCGCGAGGATTGATTGGTGTCTTCCTCTTCGTCGTTTTGCGGGTGATTGGCGCGGAAGGTCGCGACTTCGATGATTTCGCGGCCAAAGTGGATGTGTACCAGTTTGAACCGGCGGCCGATGATCCGTGCATTACGGAATTCTGCCCGTACCTGTTCGGGTGTGGCACTGGTGGCGACGTCAAAGTCTTTCGGCGTGATGCCGAGCAGCATGTCTCGCACACAGCCGCCGACCAGATAGGCCTGGTACCCGGCGCCCTGCAGGCGTTCGACGATGTTCACCGCGTAACGGCTGAATTGCGCCTTTTGCAGCGAATGTTGACCGCTGTTGAGCACTTCAGGCGTGCTGCGAATGTGTTGCGTACGACGCAAGGGAGTACGGAATGACTGGAACAGCTTCTTCAGCATGGGATGCACTGTTTGAAGGAATGTTCGGCCAAAACGAAGAATGACCGCATGATGGGCGGGGATTCTAGCATTTAGTCGGGGGATGGTGTAGGACACAGCAGATTTGAGGTGTAGGCAGGTTTCCAAATTGCAGAAACCACAAGGGGAGCCGAAGCTCCCCAAGAAGTAGTTGCATGCTCTGTTTTTGTTATTGGTTTCGGGCTTCTTGTTTTTGTTGAGTGCCCTTGTCATGAAGCTTTCCTTCATGACCCTCCCAATCGGGAGCCAAGAGCAAACGGATTGCTTTGGTCGCTGTGCTGCAGTGATCTTGCGATCCAACCAGTTCAGGCTCTGTCTTAAGACAGTTTTTTGTTGTTCTCGGCCTGGTCGTGGGGCAAGCCCCAAATACAACGCCTCTCCAAAAGAATCAGTTAGCTGCGCCTCTCGCCGTCTTGTTTTTATTGTGCGTGAGTCGATTCGTCTTATTTTTATTGTGTTGTTCGTTGCTTGTTATTGTTCTTGTACCAAACATATAGCAGGGGGCGTGCCAACTTTTGCGAACCCCAGTAAAACAAGGGGTTAGGTGCGTCGAGGGGGTCAACAAGGGCCAAAAAAAACCGGGGCTTCGTTACCGTAAGCCCCGGCTTCTGTTACGTGAAAAACCTGAGGTAACAGTTTTTTCACAAAATCATGTGTTACCCGCACATGAGACAGGTGGGGTTCAGCTCTCGCTTGGTACCCCAGTCTTGCGCCGCGGGATGCCCAGGCGCTGACGGCGTTCCCACAGGCACTTGCGACTGACCCCGAGCTTGCGCGCCAGTTCGGTTTCGGTCATGTGATCCTGATGCTCGAGCACGAAGTGCTGGAAGTAGTCTTCCAGGGACAGGTCTTCGGTCGGCTCGTGATTGTTGTTGCCGGCGTTGCTGCCACCTTGTTGCGGCGGCAGGCCGATGAACTCGTCGTCTTCGAGGTCGCTCAGTTCAATGTCGATGCCCAGCAGCTCGGCGGAAATTTCCGGGCTCTCGCACAGGATGACGGCACGCTCGACCGCGTTTTCCAGCTCGCGAACGTTGCCTGGCCACGAGTAATGACGAATGGCTTGCTCGGCGTCCGGGGCGAACTTCAGGTCTGTCCGGTTGATTCGTGCGCTTTGGCGCGCCAGGAACGCGTTGGCGATTTCATTGACGTCCGCGCCACGTTCGCGCAGGGCTGGCAGTTTCAGGGCAATCACGTGAAGCCGGTAATACAGGTCTTCACGGAACTGGCCGATCTTCGCCAGGCTCTTGAGATCGCGGTGGGTTGCAGCAATCAGGCGCACATCGACTTTCTGCGACTGGACCGAACCCACTCGGCGAATTTCACCTTCCTGTAGCACGCGCAGCAGGCGCGCCTGGGCTTCCAGTGGCAGCTCACCGATCTCATCGAGGAACAAGGTGCCGCCGTCCGCCGCTTCCACAAGGCCGGCACGTCCAGCGCTGGCGCCAGTGAATGCGCCTTTCTCGTGGCCGAACAGTTCGGACTCGATCAGGCTTTCCGGAATGGCCGCGCAGTTCACCGAAATCATCGGCGCCTTGGCCCGCCTGGAAAGGTTGTGCAGGGCGCGCGCCACCAGTTCTTTACCGGTGCCGGACTCGCCCTGGATCAGCACATTGGAATCCGTCGGTGCGACTTTGCGGATCTTGCCATACAGGTCCTGCATCGGTGGGCATGAGCCAATGATGCCGATTTCGCCGTTACTGTTGTCGCTACCGGGTTTGGCGACAGCGTTGGCGACTTTGCCGACGACCGGTTCGCCGCTGGCTTGCGCCGCTTGCCGGTCACGCAGGATGCGCGCAACGGCCTGGAGCATTTCGTCGTGGTCGAAAGGCTTGGCGATGTAATCCACCGCGCCCATTTTCATCGAATCCACCGCCGAGCGCAGGCTGGCATAGCTGGTCATGATCAGCACCGGAGTGCCCTGGCCAAGCTTGATCAATTCGGTACCCGGCGCGCCCGGCAGGCGCAGGTCACTGACGATCAGGTCGAACGTGTTAATGGTGAAGCGTTCTTGTGCTTCCTGCACTGAACCGGCTTCGCTGACCTGGTACTGGTTGCGTTCCAGCAGGCGGCGCAAGGCGGAGCGGATAATGGTTTCGTCTTCGACGATCAAAATGTGCGGCATTGATTCGATACTCTCGACGGTCTCAGTTCACAGCGGACGTCGCTTCGACATGACGCGGTAAGGTCACCCGGATACGGGTGCCGCGTTGGCTCTGAACATCAGCCGGGCTGTCGATGGTGATTTGTCCATAATGCTCTTCAACGATGGAATAGACCAGTGCAAGGCCCAGGCCGGTACCTTCACCCGGGTCCTTGGTGGTGAAGAAGGGTTCGAACAATCGATCCATGATGCTCGATGGAATGCCGCTGCCTTCGTCTTCCACGATCAAGTCGACCGTGTGTTCGCCGGCTTCGCTCTTGACCCGCACCGCGCTGCCGGGAGGCGAGGCGTCGCGGGCGTTTGAGAGCAGGTTGATCAATACCTGGGCGAGCCGCTGCGGATCGCCTTCGACCCAGTGATCGGGATCGCACAGGTTATAGAACTGCACTTCGAAATTGCGCCGGTTCAGGGCCAGCAGGCCGATGGCGTCCTGGGCCACTTCCGCCAGACAGACGGGCTCGTCGCTGTGCTGGTGGCTGCCGGCATGGGCGAAACTCATCAGAGACTGGACGATGCGCGAGACGCGCTTGGTCTGTTCGAGGATCTGCCCGCTGATTTCCTTGAGTTCGCCGTCTTCCTCGCGCTCTTCGCGCAGGTTCTGCGCCAGGCAGGCGATACCGGTGATCGGGTTGCCGATTTCATGGGCCACGCCCGCGGCCAGGCGACCGATGCTGGCCAGGCGCTCGGAGTGCACCAGTTTGTCTTCGAGCATCTGGGTTTCGGTGAGGTCTTCCACCAGCAGCACCAGGCCACTGTTGCCCGGTGCGAGGGGTTCGTCGATCGCCGCCTTGTGCAGGTTCAGCCAGCGGGTCTGGCCATCAAGGGCCAGGTGCTGTTTGTGCAAGTGCTCATCCGGTACATTGATGAAGCCTTGCAGCAGTTCTTTCCACGGATCGGCAATGGTGCTCAGGCGCGAACCGACCACGCGCTGTGCGGCGATCCCGGTCAACTCCTCCATGGCTTTGTTCCACATGAGGATTTCCTGGTCCTTGGCCAGCGAGCAGACGCCCATCGGCAATTCCTGCAGGGTCTGGCGGTGATAGCGGCGCAGGGCATCGAGTTCGGCGGCCAGGCCGGTCAGGCGCGAATGGTAATCCTCGAGGCGGCTTTCGATGAAGTGGATGTCCTCGGTGACATAATTTTCGCCGCCGGCCTTGTAGGGCAGGAACGTCTCGACCATGTCCTGGGCCACGCTGGGTCCCATCAAGCCCGACAGGTTGGCTTCGATCCGGTCGCGCAAACGGCGCAAGGCGTACGGGCGGCGCTCGTCGAAGGGCAGGTAGAGATCGCGCAGGGCTTGTTCGACTTCCTTCTGCGCGGCCTTGGCTCCCAGCGGTTTGGCCAGCTGAGTGGCGAATTCCTGGGGCGAGGCGGCGTGCAACTCCCGGCGTTGCGGGCGGCGCACGTTGTCCACCGCGCAGGCTTCGGCGGCACTGGCCTCTTCGGTGCTGGCATTGGTGAACAGCGAAATCAGGGTGAACATCAGGACGTTGGCGGCCAGGGAGGCGATCGCGGCCATGTGCCAACTGGTGTCGTCGAGCACGTAGATCATGTTCAACAACGGTATGTAGAAGCCCTGCAGGTTGCCGACCAGCGGTAGCAACATGGTCACCAGCCACACCAAGATCCCCGCCAGCAGCCCGGCGATGAAGCCGCGACGGTTGGCAGTCGGCCAATACAGGACCGACAGCACGCCCGGGAGGAACTGCAGCGTGGCCACGAAGGCGACGATGCCGAGGTTGGCCAGGTCCTGCTCCGCACCCAGCAGCAGGTAGAAACCGTAGCCGGCCATGATGATGGCGACGATCAGGGCGCGACGGGTCCACTTCAACCAGCGGTAGATGTTACCTTCGGCCGGCGGCTGGTACAGCGGCAGCACCAGGTGGTTCAGGGCCATGCCCGATAGGGCCAGGGTGGTCACGATGATCAGGCCGCTGGCAGCGGACAGGCCGCCGACATAGGCCAGCAGTGCCAGGGCCTTGCTGTTGGCCGCGATACCGATGCCCAGGGTGAAATATTCCGGGTTGGTGGTGGCGCCGAGTTTCAGGCCGGCCCAGAGAATCAGCGGCACGGCCAGGCTCATCAGCAGCAGGAACAGCGGCAAGCCCCAGCTCGCGCTGACCAGCGAGCGCGGATTGAGGTTTTCAGTGAAGGTCATGTGGTACATGTGCGGCATGACGATCGCCGAAGCGAAGAACACCAGCAACAGCGTGCGCCAAGGGCCTTCCTGCAGTGGCGTGTGCAGCGCGGCCAGGGCGGTCTGGTTTTGCAGCAGCCACAACTCCAGTTGTTGCGGGCCGTCGAATACGCCATACAGCGCATAGAGGCCGACGCCGCCGAGGGCGATCAGCTTGATCACCGACTCGAAGGCTATCGCGAACACCAGGCCTTCATGTTTTTCCCGGGTGGCGATGTGCCGGGAGCCGAAGAAAATCGTGAACAGCGTGATCAGTGCGCAGAAACTCAGCGCCACGCGATGTTGTACCGGCTCGCGGGTGAGGATGCCGATGGAGTCGGCGACCGCCTGGATCTGCAGCGCCAGCAGGGGCAATACCCCGACCAGCATGAAAATCGTGGTCAGCGCGCCGGCCCAGGTGCTGCGAAAGCGGAAGGCGAACAGATCGGCCAGGGATGACAGCTGATAGGTTCGGGTGATCTTCAGGATTGGATACAGCAACACCGGCGCCAGCAGAAACGCGCCGGAAACACCCAGGTAGCTGGACAGGAAGCCGTAGCCATACTGATAGGCCAGGCCCACGGTGCCATAAAATGCCCAGGCACTGGCGTAGACCCCCAGGGACAGGGTGTACGTCAGCGGGTGGCGAATGATCGCCCGCGGGATCATGCCCCGTTCGCTGACCCAGGCTACGCCGAACAGCACCGCCAGGTACGCGGCGCTGATCAGGATCATCTGGGTCAGGCTAAAGCTCATCGGCATCTTTTTGGCTCTGCAGGATGAAGGTCACGACGATCAGGATCAGCCAGAGCAGATAAGGGCGATACCAGGCGCCAGTGGCGTCGATCCACCAATCCATGATGGCTGGGGAAAACAGATAAATCCCCACTACCAGGAGCAGGACCAAGCGATAGATGTACATCCCGGCCTCTCTTTTTTATGCCCGTGCCCGAAAACGTGCGGCGATGGTAACGGATGGGCGCGCCACTGCAAGCACGATCACTGTAGCTGCGCCTCGGGCAGGCTCAGTGTGCGCGGGATCAACCGGGCATCCCAGTGGGCAATGCCCCAATCCAGCACTTCCCGTGGCGTGGCGTAGGCCAGTTCGGCGCCGGGTTTTTGTCCCAGGGCGCGCAAGGCTCGCAACAACAACGGCGTAGCCTGATCTGCGGTGAGCGGCGGCGAACGGTAGGACTTGCCGAGTTTGTTGCCATCGGGCTGGGTTATCAGCGGGATGTGCAAGTAACGCGGCTGGCGCAGGCCGAGAAGCTCCTGCAGGTAGAGCTGGCGCGGCGTGGAATCGAGCAGGTCGGCACCGCGCACGATGTCGGTGATGCCTTGCCAGGCATCGTCCAGCACCACCGCCAGTTGATAAGCATAGAGCCCGTCGCGCCGGCGAATCACGAAATCACCGACATCCCGGCCCAGATGCTGGTGAAACTCCCCCTGCACCCGATCAATGAAGTGGTAATCAAGTTCGGGGACGCGAATGCGAATGGCGGCATCTTCGGTGCCGTGTCCGGCATTGCGGCACAACCCCGGATAGATGCCGTGGAACGGCTCCAGTTGTTTGCGCGAGCAGGTACAGGCGTAGGCCAGGCCCTGGCTGAACAGGCGATCGAGCACTTGGGCATAGGCATCGTGACGGTCGCTCTGGCGCACCATCTGGCCATCCCATTCGAAACCATAGCTCTCCAGTGCCTTGAGGATCGCGGCCTGGGCGCCGGGCTCTTCGCGGGGCGGGTCGAGATCTTCCATGCGCATCAGCCAGCGCCCACCCACCGAGCGCGCGTCGAGGTACGAGGCCAATGCAGCAACCAGCGAGCCGAAGTGCAGGTGACCACTGGGCGTGGGGGCGAAGCGGCCGATGTAGGTGGGGGAGGTGATGGCGGTCATGAATGCAATATTACGTTGTCCGGTCGTGCGCAAGTCCCATGTGGGAGCGAGCCTGCTCGCGAAAGCTGAGTGTCAGCCTGCATCAATATTGGGCCTGAACGCCCCTTCGCGAGCAGGCTCGCTCCCACAGGTTTCCTGTCGAAGCATACGTCAGAAACAAAAACGGAGCGTTCGCACGCTCCGTTCTTCGTTCAAGCCGCAATTATTTGCCGACTTGCTTTTCCTTGATTTCCGCCAGCGTCTTGCAGTCGATGCACAGGTCAGCGGTAGGGCGTGCTTCAAGACGCTTGACGCCGATCTCGATGCCGCAGGATTCACACCAGCCGTACTCTTCGTCTTCGATCAACTGAAGCGTCTTGTCGATCTTCTTGATCAACTTGCGCTCACGATCGCGGGCTCGAAGCTCGAGAGCGAACTCTTCTTCCTGGCTGGCACGGTCTGCCGGGTCAGGGAAGTTGGCCGCTTCGTCCTTCATGTGGTCCACAGTCTTGTCGACACCTTCCATCAGCTCTTTTTTCCACTGATTCAGAACCTTGGTGAAGTGTTTGCGCATGGGCTCGCCCATGTACTCTTCGCCAGCTTTCTGAACATAGGGCTCGAAGCCGCTGATCGCCTGATTCGCTTGTTGCTTTGCTTGGGTGGACATGAAATAGACCGCCTCTACTCTTGTAATCCATCTGCGCAGGATTGCTCCATCACCGGCACCTGCCGGCCCTGCGGCTGCAAGCGGGCGAACTTACCAGATCAAATCAGACCGCGCTACTCCCGGATGTCGAGGCCGCGGCCTGCGGCGCTTTCAAATGATGGCAAAGCGTTGCCTGGTGGCTCTGGAACCCTGCTCAATTAATGATTTTAGTCAAACCCCGGGCACTCGCTCAGTTCGTTTGTGCCTGGGTCATAAGGCCTCTGACCGCTTTAGGTTCTCGCTCGTTCCTGCGCTTGGGTAGAATTGGTTCTTTTCCCTGTTGAAGGAAGGCCAATGGCTCAGTCCTACAGTGCCCGCAGTCGCGCAATAGAACCTTTCCATGTCATGGCGTTGCTGGCGCGGGCCAATGAATTGCAGGCTGCCGGTCACGATGTGATCCACCTGGAAATCGGTGAACCGGACTTCACCACCGCCGAGCCGATCATCCGCGCCGGACAGGCGGCACTGGAGGGGGGCAAGACGCGTTACACCGCCGCCCGCGGAATCCCCGAGCTGCGCGAGGCCATTGCGGGCTTTTATCAGCAGCGTCATGGCTTGAACATCGACCCGCGACGCATCCTCATCACACCCGGCGGTTCCGGTGCTTTGCTGCTGGCCAGTGCCTTGTTGGTCGATCCGGGCAAGCACTGGTTGCTCGCCGACCCGGGTTACCCGTGCAACCGGCATTTTCTGCGTCTGGTGGAAGGCGCCGCGCAGCTGGTCCCGGTGGGGCCGGATGTGCGTTATCAACTGACGCCGGATCTGATTGAGCGGCATTGGGACCAGGACAGTGTGGGCGCACTGGTAGCTTCACCGGCCAACCCGACCGGCACGATCCTCACCCGCGACGAGTTGGCGCAACTGTCCCAGGCCATCAAACAACGCCACGGTCACCTGGTGGTGGACGAGATTTACCACGGCCTGACCTACGGCACCGATGCGGCCAGCGTGCTGGAAGTCGACGACAGTGCCTTTGTACTTAATAGTTTTTCTAAATATTTCGGCATGACCGGCTGGCGTCTTGGCTGGCTGGTAGCGCCGGATGCGGCGGTGAGTGAGCTGGAAAAGCTCGCGCAAAACCTCTATATCAGCGCGCCTAGCATGGCCCAGCACGCGGCGTTGGCCTGTTTTGAACCGGCTACGATCGCGATCCTGGAAGAACGTCGTGCCGAATTTGGTCGTCGTCGCGACTACCTGCTGCCTGCCTTGAGAGCGCTTGGCTTCGGTATCGCCGTCGAGCCGGAAGGCGCGTTCTACCTGTATGCCGATATCAGCAAGTTCGGCGGCGATGCCTTCGCGTTCTGCCGTCATTTCCTCGAAACCGAGCATGTCGCGATTACGCCCGGGCTGGACTTCGGCCGGTATCAGGCCGGGCATCATGTGCGGTTTGCCTACACCCAAAACCTTGAACGCTTGCAGGAAGCGGTGGAGCGTATCGGGCGTGGCTTGCGGAGCTGGCAAGGCTGATGCGTTTTTATCCCCCACTCGAAGAAGGTCGGCTGATTCGCCGCTACAAGCGTTTTCTCGCCGATATCGAAACCGTCGATGGCGAGTTGCTGACCATTCACTGCCCGAACACAGGCTCGATGCTCAATTGTCAGGTCGAAGGCGGACAGGTCTGGTTCAGTCGCTCCAATGACCCCAAGCGCAAGTTGCCCGGCACCTGGGAAGTCGGCGAAACCCCGCACGGGCGCTTGTTCTGCGTGAATACCGGGCGGGCCAATGGCTTGATCGAAGAGGCGTTGCGAGCGGGGGTGATCACCGAGTTGAACGGCTTCACCGAGCTCAAGCGCGAAGTCGCTTACGGTCAAGAGAGCAGTCGCATCGATTTCCGCCTCGAGTACCCGAGCGGGCACGCGTACGTGGAAGTCAAAAGTGTCACCCTGGGCTATGACGGCACGCCGGTGGCGGCGTTCCCCGATGCGGTGACCCAGCGCGGGGCCAAGCATTTGCGGGAATTGGCCCATCTGGCTCGGGACGGGATTCGTGCGGTGCAATTGTATTGCGTCAATCTCAGTGGCATCGAAGCGGTGCGCCCGGCGCAAGAAATCGATTCAGCCTACGCTCAGGCCTTGCGTGAGGCCGTGGCGTGCGGGGTTGAAGTGTTGGCCTACGGTGTTCGCCTGACCCATGAGGAGATGGTGGTGGACCGGCGTCTTGAATTATTGCTCGGCGGTTAGAGGCTGACCCAGATGCCTTGTGCGTCTTCGCGGCAATCGACACGGGTCAGCGATTGCCCTGCGCAAGGGCCGGCGACACATTCGCCGTCCTCGATCAAGAACAGGGCGCCATGGGTGGCGCACTGGATCAGGCTGTTACTGGGGTCGAGGAATTGGTCAGGGGTCCATTCGAGTCCGACGCCACGGTGCGGGCAGCGATTGATATAGACGTAGACCTGGCCACCCCGGCGTACGGCGAACAATTTCTGGCCGTCGAGGTTGAAACCACGGCTGCTGGCGTCGGCCAGTTCAACGCCGGTACACAGAAATTTCATGCTGATCCTCAGGTCGCAAGCACTGACCAAATAGCTGAGTTGCCCAATGCAAACCCGTTTCAGATGCTCAGGATACTGGCTGCAGCGTCGCGCGACTTTCCCGAGGGCAAAAAAAGACCCGGCAAGAGCCGGGTCAAATAACCGTGATTAGCCTGATGAGGAGATAATCTGAGAGTCCGAACCAAGGGCTTTTCAGAATATCGACCAGTCTCGCGACCAGTTGTGATAATCATATCGATTCTCATTACCAAGTCAACAGGTGATTTCCCATTTACCCGATTCTTGTCGCACGATGGTTCCAAATCCCCGTATTCATTGAGCTCTGCCCGTCGTTTTCAGTGCGCTCAACTGTGCAATCTGTTTATTCAGCAGGTCGATACGCCGTGCCATGCTCTCGATCAGGCTGTTGGCAATCTTCGGATTGCTCTGGGTAAGGCTCAAAAACTGATCCTTGGGAATGCGCATGATGGTGCAGGGTTCACTGGCGATGACCGTGGCGTTGCGTTTCTCGCCGGTAAACACGGCCATGGCGCCGAAAATCTCGTCCTTGGGCACGTCGCCCACCTTCACCCCATCGACAAACGCTTCGGCATGGCCGTCGATGATCACGAACACATGGTCGGCCTCATCGCCCCGATGGATCAGGGTTTCGCCGTCGGCAACTCGCTGGAAGCCGTTGGTGGCGCGAAACTCCGGTTGCTTGAGGCGCGCCACGGCATCGGACAGCAGGGCGGTCTGGCCCGCCATGTACTGCAGGAACAGCTCCGAGCGGGTCGGGTCGGCATAGATGTGCTGGAACACCTGCGATCGAAGGTAGGGTGTCAGCGCCAGGGGCGTCTTGCTGCACAAGCGACAGCGCGGCAGCCCCGCGTCCTGGCGCAGACCGATCAGATCGCCCTGCTGCAGGTAGAACAGTGCTCGATCATCGATGCATCCATGCAGCCGGCCGTTATCCAGCATGAACAGTTGATCGGCGGGCAAGGCGGCGGCCAGGTCGTCGATGGCGGAAAATTCGACGGCGGGCCCACTCGGTATCAAACCCTGCAACAGTCGGGCGGGAATGTTCCGCAGGCGAGTGATCAGTGTTTCGGCGTAGGCCGGTTGTTCCCCAAGTAAGTACATGGCGAGCGGTACTCGTTCAATTCTTGTGGCGTGACGAGATGGCTTCGAGTTGTTTGTTCAAGGCTTCCTTGCGTTCGGCGGGGATGTCATTCCAATGCACGTCCATCAATGCGCCTTCGATTGCGTACAACAACACCTTGGACGCCCGGAACCCGCGCGTGCGCACGGCTCGATAAGCATCCACCGCCCCCAGGCGACGCAAGTCCGAGGCGCTGTGGATGCCCACGGCATGCAGCCATTGCGCCGACGTCTTGCCAAGATTCTTCAGGTGTTGCAGTTCATCATTCATCAAGCCTCCTTGCGATGGCCGAATGGTGCGTGGGCAAGCTTCTGAGGAGTGTAGCCATCAGTAGGAAAAGCGTGATTGTTTGCTCGTTTTTGACGCAAAAGCTTCTAAGAGGCAGCGGGCTGTGATGCTGATAAAAGCGAGGAAAAGGTGGGGAAAACGATCAAATTGCCTGATTTTCAGGCAATATTGTCCAAAGTTCAGCGCGCTATGGGGGCGCTGGACTTGTCAATTCAGACTGGCGGTCAGCGGGTGCGATAACGCAGGCGCGTACCGAAGTTCATCGACATCAGGATTTCGTCCGCGCTCAGCTCCACTGGGAAATAGGCGCCGGAAATCTGTGCGTGGGCCAGACTCGCGCCTTCGAGCGAAGCGTTGCGAAAATCGATGCCGCGCAGATCAGCGGAGCGAAAATAGGCGTCGGTGAAGTCGATACCCTCGGCATTGAGTTCGCGCAGGTCCAGGCCGCGGAAATCACCACCGATCATGTCGATAGGTCCGTGTTTGGGGCGCTCTTTGTTAAAACCGGTGATGTCGTCTTTATGCAGCAAGGCATACAGCGGGGAGTCGAGCAGTTTCGGCTGGCTCATGTCACGTCACCTGTTGGATTTATGACGCCAGTATAGTGCCACTGTTTGAAGGCCGTGAAGCCGGATCAGGCTTCACGGCTCAAATGCGCCTTACAGGCCGGGCAGGCGCTGGCGAATCTGTTCTACCACTGTGTCGAGGGTTCCGCTTTCGTTGGTCTGCACGCGTTTGCTGCAGAGGATTTCTGCGGGCGTCAAGGCTTCACGACTGGCTTGCTGGGCTTCGATAACGGCCAGGGTGGCGTCGGACGGATCTTTTTTGTCTGCCTGGCGCAGGGCCAGCCAGCTTTCGATCACCGCTTGGGGTGCATTGCAGTCAAGGATCAGGAAAGGCGCACCGGTCGCCTCGGCCACTTTCGCCGCCTTGTCGCGTTGTTCATGCTTGAGGTAGGTGGCATCGACCACCACCGGGAACCCGGCGTGCAGGATCAGCCCGGCAATTTCGTGCAAGCGCTGGTAGGTCGCGACACTGGCATCGGCACTATAAATGCCGGCTTGCAGCTCATTGGCGACGGTTTGCTCGCCGAACAGGCGTTTGCGTTCGACATCGGAGCGCAGGCGAATCGCCCCCAGCGCTTCGACCAGGCGCATGGCCACGTGGCTTTTACCAACGGCGGAAACACCGTGGGTGATGGCCATGAAGCGCGACGGGATGGTGCTGTAGCTTTCCGCCAGGTTGGCGTAGTTGCGGTATTGGCGCAATGTCGTGGCGCGCTGCACCGCAGTGGCCTCGGCCGGCATGCTGAACAGGGTGACCTTGGCGCGCACCAACGCTCGGTAGGCTTTATAGAAGTTCAGCAGCTCCAGGCCCTGGTAATCGCCGGTCAGCTCCAGGTATTGGCTGATGAATCGACGTGCCAGGCACTTCAGGCCGCGGTCTTCCAGGTCCATCGCCAGGAAGGCGGTGTCGGCGTAAACGTCGGTGAAGCGGAACGGTTCGTTGAACTCGATGCAGTCGAAGATCACCACGCGGCCGTCGATCACGGTAGCGTTGCCCAAATGGATGTCGCCGTGGCATTCGCGAATGAAACCCTCTGCCTTGCGTTGGGCAAACAGTGGCTTGAGGCGTTCGAAGCTGCTTTCAGCCCAGGCCAGCAGGGCGTCCAGTTGCAGCAGGTCGGCCTTGTCGCTGAGGAAGGGGCGAATCTGCTCGAAGTTCTGCCGTACAGGGGCCATGACGCTGTCTGCGGTCCCGGCTTCGTGTTCTGCCGGCACTCGCGGTGCGTCCAGATGGAAGCGGGCGATCTGTTCAGCCATCTGGTCGATGTGCGCCGGTGTCAGTTCGCCATTGGCTTGCAGGGTGCTGAGCAATCCGTCCTGGTCAAACTGGCGCATTTTCAGCGCGTACTCGATGGCTGGACCTTCGCCGCCCAGTTGCGGTGCTTCGGCGCTGCCGGTGATCGGTAGCACTTCGAGATAAAGATCCTGGGTCAGGCGCTGGTTCAGGCGCAGCTCTTCAGCGCAGAAATGCTTGCGAGCCTCGAGGGTGGTGAAGTCGAGGAAGCCGAAGTTCATCGGCTTCTTCACTTTATAAGCGAAGGGGCCGGTAAGCACGACCCAGGAAATGTGGGTCTCGATGACCTTGAATCCATCTACAGGATGCGGGTAGAGGGCCGGGTTTTGCAGGGCGGCGATCAGGGACTGGCTCACAGGCGATCCTTAAGAGTCGGAAAAAATTCAGGTCGTCATTATGGCGTCTAGCCAGCCTAACGCAAACTCGCGGGCCTCCTGTTGACTATGAATAAAGTGCGTATAATCCGCCGCCATGACTCGTACTCGATCCCCCCGTACCCCAAAGAATCCCCCCTCCAGAGGCCTGCGGCCCTGGCTTGGCTGGGCCCTTAAACTCAGCCTGGTCGGCCTTGTGGTGCTGGCCGGGTTCGCCGTTTACCTCGATGCCATCGTGCAGGAGAAGTTCTCCGGCAAGCGCTGGATGATTCCGGCCAAGGTCTACGCGCGTCCGCTCGAGCTGTTCGTCGGACAAAAGCTGAGCAGGGACGATTTTCTCACCGAGCTCGATGCCTTGGGCTATCGCCGTGAAAGCGTGGCCAACGGCCCGGGCGCGGCCTCCGTCAACGGCAATACCGTCGATCTGAATACCCGCGGCTTCCAGTTCTATGAAGGCATGGAGCAAGCACAACCGGTGCGTGTGCGCTTCTCGGGCGACTACGTGGCGGAACTGTCGGCGGCCAAGGGTTCGAAATTGTCGGTGGTGCGTCTGGAACCACTGCTGATCGGTGGCCTGTACCCGAAAAACCTCGAAGACCGGATCCTGATCAAGATCGATCAGGTGCCGCCGTATTTGCTCGAGACCCTGGTCGCGGTCGAGGACCGTGATTTCTATCACCATTTTGGTGTCTCGCCGAAGTCGATTGCCCGGGCGATCTGGGTCAACGGCTCGTCGGGTCGCATGCGTCAGGGGGGAAGTACCCTGACCCAGCAGTTGGTCAAGAACTTCTACCTGACCAACGAGCGCAGCCTGACCCGCAAACTGACCGAAGCCATGATGGCGTTGCTGCTGGAACTGCACTACGACAAGCGTGAGATCCTTGAGGCTTACCTCAATGAAGTGTTTATCGGTCAGGACGGTCAACGCGCGGTGCACGGTTTCGGCCTGGCCAGCCAGTTCTTCTTCAGCCAGCCTCTGGCCGAGCTCAAGCTGCATCAGGTGGCCTTGCTGGTCGGCATGGTCAAGGGGCCGTCCTCCTACAACCCGCGCCGGTATCCGGAGCGTGCACTGGAGCGGCGTAACCTGGTGCTCGACGTGCTGCAGGAGCAGGGTGTTGCCACGGCGGAGCAAGTCGAGGCGGCGAAAAAAATGCCGTTGGGCGTGACCAAGCGCGGCAGTCTGGCGGACAGCTCGTTCCCCGGCTTCCTTGACCTGGTCAAGCGCCAGCTGCGTGAAGACTACCGCGACGAAGACTTGACCGAGGAGGGGCTGCGGATCTTCACCAGCTTCGATCCGATCCTGCAGATGAAGGCCGAAGCGTCGGTCAACGACACGTTCAAGCGCCTGTCCGGTCGCAAGGGCTCGGATGAGGTCGAGGCGGCGATGGTCGTGACCAATCCGGAAACCGGCGAGGTGCAGGCCATGATCGGCAGTCGCCAGGCCAGCTTTGCCGGTTTCAACCGGGCGCTGGACGCGGTGCGGCCGATCGGCTCGTTGATCAAGCCGGCGGTTTACCTGACGGCGCTGGAAAAACCGAGCCAATACACATTGACCAGCTGGCTGTCGGACGACTCCTTCTCGGTCAAGGGCGCTGACGGGCAGGTCTGGAAACCGCAGAACTATGATCGCCGCTCCCACGGCACGGTCTTCCTTTATCAAGGGCTGGCGCACTCCTACAACTTGTCGACCGCACGCCTGGGCCTGGCGGTGGGTGTGCCGAATGTCCTCAAGACGCTCGGGCGCCTGGGTGTCAGTCGCGAGTTTCCGGCCTTCCCATCGATGTTGCTGGGCGCTGGCGGCATGACCCCGATCGAAGTGGCGACCATGTACCAGACGCTCGCCAACGGCGGTTTCAATACGCCGATGCGCGGGATCCGTAGCGTCCTGACGGCCGAAGGCGAGCCGCTCAAGCGTTATCCGTTCCAGATCCAGCAGCGTTTCGACCCGGCGTCGATCTACCTGATCCAGAGCGCCATGCAGCGCGTGATGCGTGAAGGTACCGGCAGTTCGGTCTACAACGTATTGCCGAAGACCTTGACCCTGGCCGGCAAAACCGGCACCAGTAACGACTCGCGAGACAGTTGGTTCGCAGGTTTCAGTCAGGACTTGCTGGCGGTGGTCTGGTTGGGACGCGACGACAACGGCAAGACACCATTCACGGGTGCTACCGGTGCGTTGCAGGTCTGGACCAGCTTCATGCGCAAGGCCGACCCGTTGCCGCTGGACATGCCGCAGCCGGATAATATCGTTCAGGCCTGGGTCGATTCGCGAACCGGCCAAGGCTCCGACGCCGGTTGCCCCGGCGCCGTGCAGATGCCGTATATTCGCGGCAGCGAACCGCCTCCCGGTCCCGCTTGTGGTGGCGAAAGCCCGATCAACGGTGAAACGGTGATGGATTGGGTCAAGGGCTGGATGAATTAAGCAAAGAGGGTTTCAAGTGAACAAGTGGTTGATTCCAGCGGTGACCGCCGTGGCTTTGCTCAGCGGTTGTTCTTCGGTACAGCGCGGCTCGATTCCGGTGGTGGACTCCGGCACCAAGGTTTCCAATAGCGAGCGCGTTTCGGCGAACGGCGGCTACCGTCAGACGACGGTAAAACGTCCTGTGCAACCCCAGGCCCAGGAGATTCCACAAGGCGATACTGGTGTTGTCGTGATGGTGCCGGGTGGTGGTGCGGTGACGTCGGCACCGATCAGCACCACTCCGATTACTCCAGGGCCCATTACCCCGGGCCCGATTACGCCAGGGCCGATCGACACGTCGCCGGTTCAGTCCGCACCGGTCAATCAAGGCAGCTATAGCATGCCCTCGACACCAAGCGGGATTCCGTCGGCCAGTTCCGGTGGCTTGTCCGCCGACGAGCAACTGGACGGGCCGGTGCTGGCGTTGTTGACCACCGCTCAGCAGCAGCAGGCCGGCGGCGATCTCAATGGCGCTTCTTCCAGCCTCGAACGCGCCCAGCGTGTCGCCCCGCGGGAGCCGCAGGTGCTGTATCGCCTGGCGCAAGTGCGCATGGCCCAAGGTGATGCGCCGCAGGCCGAGCAATTTGCTCGCCGTGGCCTGACCTTCGCCAACGGGCGTCCGGCACTGCAGGCCAGCCTGTGGGAGCTGATCGCCCAAGCGCGCGAGAAGCAGGGTGATTCGGCGGGGGCCGCTTTGGCTCGCCAGAAAGCCAAGGTTACTTCGTGATGGATGTACGGTTTCCGAAGATTGCCGATCAGTTGCTGCTGATCGAACGCGAATTGCGTGTGCAGGGGTGGTGGGACGAGGTCGCGCCATCCGCTGAAGCACTGTCCAGCGTCGAGCCGTTTTCAGTTGATACCCTGGACTTCGAGCAGTGGCTGCAATGGATCTTCCTGCCGCGCATGAAAGCAATCCTGGAGCAGGATCTGCCCTTGCCGAATGCATCGGGGATTCAGGAGATGGCTGAAATGGTCTTCGCCCAGCGCAATGTCCAAGGCAAGGATCGGCAGCTGCAGGCTTTGCTCAAAGAGTTCGATCAACTGATCACCGCCTCCCGCTGAGCTGCGATCCCCTGTAGGAGCTGTCGAGTGCAACGAGGCTGCGATCTTTTGATCTTGCTTTCAAAAAAAGATCGCAGCCTCGTTGCACTCGACAGCTCCTACGGGCTCCTACATGCAGTTATCCGCAATCTGCATTTGCGTTTCACTGATGCGCTCCTGACGCTGGGAGTCGTCAAGACGCCGCATCTGGCCATCCACTTCCTCTCTTAGGCGCGGATTATTCTGTAGCTGCGCCAGGTTGGTTCGTGCCTGTTCGCAGAAGACCTTCAGCTGGTTCTGTTGCTCGCTCACCTGCTTCTTCACCGATTTGTCGATGGCTTGTTGGTCGCCAATTGCACCGTTGCGGGCGCCAGTGCCCGACGTGCCAGGCTGTGAGGCGGGCATAACGATGGTAGTGGCAGGCTGATCCCGAGGCGGTTGAGCATCGAAATGGGTAACGCCCTGGGCGTCGACCCACTGGTAAATCTGCCCGGCCATCGACAGCGGGCTAAGGGCGACCATCAGGCCGGCGATGATGAAGTGCGTACGCATGCCAATTCCTTGTCAAAAGTTGCGCAATTGAAGCTAACACGCAGGGGGTTTACGGGTTTTTTCTTGCGTTCTCATGTGGTTAGTAGAATAAAGCTCATAGACGACTTGACTTGCAAGGGACGAAACAGAAGAATCCAAAGTCCGCTGTAGAGGGACTGCCAGAAGCAGACCCACTCGGCAGATCATGAGGCGCACATCCGCGCCGACCTGTTACACCCGCAACGCGTTACCTCGCGCTGGGTGGGAAAGGCCCGCAACACTTGGGACGATCCCAATACTTGCTCAGTCAGTGCTGACGTAGTCGGCGACCACCGTCGCTCATGCTCTGCTGGGAAGTAAACCTATTAAGACCCGTCCCCCTTTTCGTGGACGGTATTCTGGCGTTTTAGAGGTGAACAACGTGGAGCTTTTATCTGGCGGTGAGATGCTCGTCCGCTTTTTGCGCGACGAAGGCGTCAAATATATCTACGGGTACCCGGGTGGTGCTCTTCTTCATGTCTATGATGCCTTGTTCAAAGAACCGGAAGTGACTCACATCCTGGTTCGTCACGAGCAGGCCGCGACCCATATGGCTGACGGCTACGCCCGTGCCACCGGTAAAGCCGGCGTGGTACTGGTGACCTCCGGCCCGGGCGCGACCAACGCCATCACCGGTATCGCCACGGCCTACATGGACTCCATTCCGATGGTGGTGATTTCTGGCCAGGTGCCTAGCACCATGGTCGGTACCGACGCCTTCCAGGAAACCGACATGATCGGTATCTCCCGGCCGATCGTGAAACACAGCTTCATGATCAAGCATGCGTCGGAAATCCCGGAAGTCATGAAGAAGGCGTTCTACCTGGCGCAATCCGGTCGTCCTGGTCCGGTCGTTGTCGACATTCCGAAAGACATGACCAACCCGGCCGAGAAGTTCGAATACGTCTTCCCGAAAAAAGCCAAGCTGCGTTCCTACAGCCCGGCCGTTCGCGGCCACTCGGGGCAAATCCGCAAGGCGGCAGAAATGCTCCTGGCGGCCAAGCGTCCTGTGCTGTATTCGGGCGGTGGCGTTATCCTGGGTGGTGGCTCCGCGCCGCTCACCGAGTTGGCGAAGATGCTCAACCTGCCAGTGACCAACACCCTGATGGGCCTCGGCGGTTACCCTGGTACCGACCGTCAGTTCATCGGCATGCTGGGCATGCACGGCAGCTACACCGCCAACCTGGCGATGCACCATGCTGACGTGATCCTGGCCGTCGGCGCACGCTTCGACGACCGCGTCATCAACGGCGCATCGAAGTTCTGCCCGAACGCCAAGATCATTCACATCGACATCGACCCGGCTTCGATCTCCAAGACCATCAAGGCCGATGTGCCTATCGTGGGTCCGGTCGAGAGCGTCCTGACCGAAATGGTCGCGATCCTCAAGGAAATCGGCGAGACCCCGAACAAGGAGTCCGTGGCCAGCTGGTGGAAGCAGATCGACGAGTGGCGCGGTGATCGCGGCCTGTTCCCTTATGACAAGGGCGACGGCAGTGTCATCAAGCCGCAGGCGGTGATTGAAACCCTGTGCGAAGTGACCAAGGGCGATGCTTTTGTAGCTTCCGACGTGGGTCAGCACCAGATGTTCGCGGCGCAGTACTACAAGTTCAACAAGCCGAACCGCTGGATCAACTCCGGAGGCCTGGGCACCATGGGCTTCGGTTTCCCTGCGGCCATGGGTATCAAGTTGAGCTTTCCGGATGACGACGTCGCCTGCGTAACGGGCGAGGGCAGCATCCAGATGAACATTCAGGAGTTGTCGACCTGCCTGCAATACGGTTTGCCGGTAAAAATCGTCATCCTGAACAACGGTGTACTGGGCATGGTTCGCCAGTGGCAGGACATGAGCTATGGCAGCCGTCACTCTCATTCCTACATGGAATCGCTGCCTGATTTCGTCAAGCTGGCGGAGGCCTATGGCCACGTTGGCGTGCGCATCACTGATTCGAAAGATTTGAAGTCGAAGATGGAAGAGGCGTTCGCCATGAAAGATCGCCTGGTGGTAATCGATATTTCGGTCGACACCAGCGAGCACGTCTATCCGATGCAGATCAAAGACGGCTCCATGCGCGATATGTGGCTGAGCAAGACGGAGCGTACTTAATCATGCGGCACATTATTTCCTTGCTTCTGGAAAACGAACCTGGCGCTTTGTCTCGTGTTGTCGGCCTGTTCTCGCAGCGCAACTACAACATCGAAAGCCTGACCGTGGCACCCACCGAAGACCCGACCCTGTCGCGTCTGACGCTGACCACTGTCGGGCACGATGAGGTCATCGAGCAGATCACCAAGAACCTGAACAAGCTGATCGAAGTGGTCAAATTGGTCGACCTGTCGGAAAGTGCTCACATCGAGCGCGAACTGATGCTGGTCAAGGTCAAGGCCACCGGCGCCCAGCGCGCCGAGATCAAGCGCACCACCGATATTTACCGTGGACAGATCGTCGATGTCAGTGCCAGCGTATATACCGTTCAATTGACCGGTACCAGCGACAAGCTCGACAGCTTCATCCAGTCCATTGGCACCGCCTCGATCCTGGAGACCGTCCGCAGTGGCGTCACCGGTATTGCCCGCGGCGACAAAGTACTCAGCATCTAAACCAAATTAGCGAATGGCCTGAACGGCCGGATATAGGGGAAATTCATGAAAGTTTTCTACGATAAAGACTGCGACCTGTCGATCATCCAGGGCAAGAAAGTTGCCATCATCGGTTACGGCTCCCAAGGCCACGCTCAAGCGTGCAACCTGAAAGATTCCGGCGTTGACGTGACTGTTGGCCTGCGCAAAGGCTCGGCCACTGTTGCCAAGGCTGAAGCCCACGGCCTGAAAGTGACTGACGTTGCTTCCGCTGTTGCTGCTGCCGACCTGGTCATGATCCTGACCCCGGACGAGTTCCAGTCTTCCCTGTACAAGAACGAAATCGAGCCGAACATCAAGAAAGGCGCCACCCTGGCCTTCTCCCACGGCTTCGCGATCCACTACAACCAGGTTGTGCCGCGTGCTGACCTCGACGTGATCATGATCGCGCCGAAGGCACCAGGTCACACCGTACGTTCCGAGTTCGTCAAAGGCGGCGGTATCCCTGACCTGATCGCGATCTACCAGGACGCATCCGGCAACGCTAAAAACGTTGCGCTGTCCTACGCTGCCGGCGTGGGTGGCGGTCGTACCGGCATCATCGAAACCACCTTCAAGGACGAGACTGAAACCGACCTGTTCGGCGAACAAGCCGTTCTGTGCGGCGGTACCGTTGAACTGGTAAAAGCTGGTTTCGAAACCCTGGTTGAAGCTGGCTACGCGCCGGAAATGGCCTACTTCGAATGCCTGCACGAACTGAAGCTGATCGTGGACCTCATGTACGAAGGCGGTATCGCCAACATGAACTACTCGATCTCCAACAACGCCGAGTACGGCGAGTACGTGACTGGCCCGGAAGTGATCAACGCCGAATCCCGTCAGGCCATGCGCAACGCCCTGAAACGCATTCAGGACGGCGAATACGCCAAGATGTTCATCAGCGAAGGCGCTACCGGCTATCCTTCGATGACCGCCAAGCGTCGTAATAACGCCGCGCACGGTATCGAAGTCATCGGCGAGCAACTGCGCTCCATGATGCCTTGGATCGGTGCCAACAAGATCGTCGACAAAGCCAAGAACTAAGTCGATTACTTGTCCGAAAAACGCGGCTTAGGCCGCGTTTTTTCGTTTGGGTGATCGGTTCTGGTATAAAGCTGCATCGTTTGCGGTCGAACCGTCGTCCCAGACACCTGTCGAAACTTTCCACCCCGTTGCAAGGTAATGTCCATGAGCGAACGTCCCGAAGAGCCAAAGCAGGCTTCTGACGCCGAAAGCCTTCTGCCCATCGATGAGCACATCGAAGAAGGGCATGACGCTGACGGCCGTAAAGTCCGGCATCGTGGTATCTATCTTCTGCCGAATCTGTTCACCACTGCGAATCTCTTCGCAGGGTTTTATTCCATCATCAACTCGATGAGCGCCCAGAGTGCCTTGAGTGCCGGCGATTCGATGGGTGCGAGCAAGTATTTTGCGTTCGCCGCCATCGCGATTTTCGTGGCGATGGTGCTCGACGGCCTCGACGGCCGCGTTGCCCGCATGACCAATACCCAGAGTGCCTTTGGCGCCGAGTACGACTCGCTGTCGGACATGGTTGCCTTTGGCGTGGCACCGGCGTTGCTCGCCTTCGGCTGGGCGTTAGGCGACATGGGCAAGGTCGGCTGGATGGTCGCCTTCATCTATGTAGCGGGTGCGGCGTTGCGCCTGGCACGGTTCAACACCCAGGTCGGTACTGCCGACAAGCGTTATTTCATCGGTCTCGCCAGCCCGGCTGCGGCGGGAGTCGTAGCCGGTATTGTCTGGGCGTTCAGTGATTACGGCATCCAGGGTTCCAAGATGTCCTTCCTGGTTGCGCTGATGGTGGCGGCGGCCGGCATGCTGATGGTCAGCAACATCAAGTACAACAGCTTCAAGGAGCTGGACCTGAAAGGGCGCGTTCCGTTTGTGGCGATCCTTGCCGTGGTGTTGGTGTTTGCCGTCGTGTTCAGTGATCCGCCGCGCATCCTGTTGCTGGTGTTCCTCGCCTATGCAGCATCTGGTCCGGTGCAATACCTGTTACATCTTCGTCGGCGTAAAGGCGCCGAGTGATGTAATTTCCCTCATACTCCGCAGTCTGTTGGTGCGCCTGTTCTCCAATGCTGCGGAGTAGCCATGCTGATCAAAGTCCCAAAAGCGTCCGACTGCCATGAGTCGGACGTCACGCCTGAATCTCTCTATCTTTCTCGACGCAATGTATTGAGTGCTGCCGTAACCGGATTGGCGGTGAGCAGTCTGCCGCAGTGGGCGGTTGCCGGGGAGGCGACGCGATATCCGGATGTCGAGCCTGGCAAGGCTCCCTCTTGGTTTGGCGAAAAACTTCCCTCGATTCGATGGGGGGCCGTCAGTGTCAAGGATGAGGCGATCACCCCGTTCAAGGACGCAACGCATTACAACAACTTCTATGAGTTCGGCACTGACAAGGGTGACCCGGCTGCCAACGCCGGTGCGCTGAAAACCGAACCCTGGAGCGTGGTCGTGGACGGGGAGGTGGGTAAGCCTGGGCGGTATGCTCTGGAAGACTTCATGAAACCTTATCAGTTGGAAGAGCGTATTTACCGTTTGCGCTGCGTTGAGGCTTGGTCGATGGTGATTCCATGGATCGGCTTCCCCATTTCGGCGCTGCTTAGCCAGGTAGAGCCCACGTCAAATGCCAAATTCATTCGCTTCGAAACCCTGCAGGATCCGAAGAGCATGCCTGGGCAGCGGTCCGGGTTCGCCTTGATCGACTGGCCTTATGTAGAAGGGCTGCGATTGGACGAAGCCATGAACCCGCTCGCAATACTGGCGGTGGGGATGTACGGGCGTGAACTGCCGAACCAGAACGGGGCGCCTTTGCGTTTGGTTGTGCCATGGAAGTACGGGTTTAAAAGCATCAAGTCCATCGTGCGGATAAGCCTGGTGAGCGAGCAGCCAAAAACCACTTGGCAGAGTATTGCCGCGGATGAATACGGTTTTTACGCGAACGTGAATCCTACGGTTGACCACCCGCGCTGGACCCAGGCTCGCGAGCGCCGACTGCCGAGCGGTCTGTTCAAGCCTAATGTGCGTGACACGCTGATGTTCAACGGTTATGCGGATGAAGTCGCTTCTTTATATGCAGGGCTCGATTTGCGGAAGAATTATTGATGCGATATCCGCTCTGGCGTACAGCGGTTTTCATTTGTGCAATGGTGTGGCCGCTGCTTTGGTTGTACCAGGCCTGGCAGGATGCGCTGGGGCCTGATCCCGGCAAGGTGCTGGTTGATCGGTTGGGGTTGGGGACGCTTGTGCTGTTGCTCGTCACGCTCAGTATGACGCCGCTGCAAAAGCTCACGGGGTGGGCGGGGTGGATAGCGGTCCGGCGGCAATTGGGATTGTGGTGTTTCGCTTACGTGGTTCTGCACTTGAGCGCCTACCTGGCGTTCATCCTTGGATTCGACGGGGCGCAGCTGGGTGTCGAATTGCGCAAGCGACCGTACATCATTGTCGGGGCCTTGGGTTTTTTGTGCTTGCTATCGTTAGCGTGCACTTCCAATCGATACAGCCAACGACGTATGGGAGTTCTTTGGAAGAAGCTGCATCGCTCGGCCTATCTGGTTCTCGTACTCGGATTGCTGCATATGCTCTGGATCGTGCGCGCCGATCTTAAGGAGTGGTCGATCTATGCATCTATAGGCGCATTGCTGTTAGTGCTCAGGTTGCCGCCGCTGGCTCGTCGAATCCCGCGCCTGATCGCTAAAAAGGGTACTTCTGCCAAAAAGGCGTAATTAATGGTTGACGGCAAATTCTGGAAGCCTATAATTCGCCCCACTTCCGGCGCAGTCGAAACGGAAAACTCCTTGGTAAACAATGAGTTACGAAGTTTTCGGCAGCAGGTTGCTTCAGTTCATCGAAGCGCCAAGGAGTTGAAAAAGAGGTGTTGACAGCAGCGTGCAACGCTGTAGAATTCTCCTCCCGCTGATGAGAGATCTGAAGCGCAAGTGGTTGAAGTTGTTAAGGATTCCTTGAAAACTTCTGAAAA
>NZ_NOIO01000071.1:0-1217 GCF_014596605.1 Pseudomonas sp. PSB11 | reverse complement strand
GTGACCTGGGCCGAATTCGGCGCCCTGCACCCGTTCGCCCCGGCCGAACAAAGCGCCGGCTACCAGCAGCTGACCGATGAACTGGAAGCGATGCTCTGCGCCGCCACCGGCTACGATTCGATCTCGCTGCAGCCGAACGCCGGTTCCCAGGGTGAATACGCCGGCCTGCTGGCGATTCGCGCCTACCACCAGAGCCGTGGCGAAGACCGTCGCGACATCTGCCTTATCCCGTCCTCGGCCCACGGCACCAACCCGGCCACCGCACAGATGGCCGGCATGCGCGTGGTGGTCACCGCCTGCGACGCCCGCGGCAACGTCGACATCGAAGACCTGCGCGCCAAGGCCATCGAGCATCGCGAACACCTCGCCGCGCTGATGATCACCTACCCGTCGACCCACGGCGTGTTCGAGGAAGGCATCCGCGAAATCTGCGGCATCATCCACGAGTACGGCGGCCAGGTGTACATCGACGGCGCCAACATGAACGCCATGGTCGGCCTCTGCGCCCCGGGCAAGTTCGGCGGCGACGTCTCGCACCTGAACCTGCACAAGACCTTCTGCATCCCCCACGGCGGTGGCGGCCCGGGCGTCGGCCCGATTGGTGTGAAATCGCACCTAGCGCCGTTCCTGCCGGGCCACGCGCACATGGCGCGCAAGGAAGGCGCGGTGTGCGCCGCGCCGTTCGGCAGCGCGAGCATTTTGCCGATCACCTGGATGTACATCCGCATGATGGGCGGCGCCGGCCTCAAGCGCGCCTCGCAGCTGGCGATCCTCAACGCCAACTACATTTCCCGTCGCCTGGAAGAGCACTACCCGGTGCTGTACACCGGCAGCAACGGCCTGGTGGCGCACGAATGCATCCTCGACCTGCGCCCGCTGAAAGACAGCAGCGGCATCAGCGTCGATGACGTGGCCAAGCGCCTGATCGACTTCGGCTTCCACGCCCCGACCATGTCCTTCCCGGTGGCCGGCACCCTGATGATCGAGCCGACCGAAAGCGAATCCAAGGAAGAACTGGACCGCTTCTGCGACGCCATGATCCGCATCCGCGAAGAAATCCGCGCGGTGGAAAACGGCAGCCTGGACAAGGACGACAACCCACTGAAAAACGCCCCGCACACCGCGGCGGAGTTGGTCGGCGAGTGGTCGCATCCGTACAGCCGTGAGCAGGCGGTTTATCCGCTGGAGACCCTGATCGACGCCAAGTATTGGCCGCC
>NZ_NOIO01000070.1:0-1270 GCF_014596605.1 Pseudomonas sp. PSB11 | reverse complement strand
AAGGGGGAGCTTGCTCCCCCTTGCTGTTGGCGGCCGTCAGTCATAATCGGATTTTTCAGACTCGATTTTGGCTCATGTTTACCAGCACCCGTTTAGCCCACCTGCTCAGTGCGATCCCGCGCCAGTTCTTTCGGCAATCCACCGAAAGGCACCAGGCTGATCGCTACGTCAAACGCTGCACGTCCTGGCAATTGCTGGTGACACTGGTCAGCGGTCATGTAACCCAAGCCTTAAGCCTGCGGTCCTTGGCGACTTTCTCCGAAACTCTAAGCCCGCATAGCTACCATCTTAAAGCGGGTCCCGTCGCCCGCTCGACCCTGTCGGATGCCTTGAACAAGCGTGACTACCGGCCATTCCAGGACCTTTGCGAGTTGCTGTTGCGCGGCATCAGCCGCCAGCAGCGCAAAGAAGTCGGTGCCATGGTTAGCCTGCTTGATTCCACGTCGATCACTTTGCGCGGACCTCACTTCGATGGCTGGACAGCCGCCACGAAAACCCGCATTACGCAGGGCTTGAAAGTACATGTCGGGCTAGATTTGGCGCAGTTGGCCCCGGTGTACGTCAACATCACTCCTGCCAACGTCAACGACCTGAGCGATGCACTGGAAATGCCGATTCAGGCCGGCATGACGTATGTCTTTGACAAGGGCTATTGCGATTACAACTGGTGGCACCAGTTGCAGACCAAAGGCGCTTTTTTCGTCACCCGCCTGAAGAAAAACGCCAATATCAAAGTGCTGCACAAGCACTCGACCGTAGCCGAGCAAAGCCCGGTCATGACCGATGAAGTCATTCTATTCGGCAAAAAGCATCTGGGCGGTAAGCGTCTGAATGACTACCGAGAAACGCCGGTAAGACGCGTGGTGGTTGAGCGCGAGGGACATGCCACGCCGTTAATCCTGGTGACCAACGACTTCGCAAGAACAGCTGAAGAAATCGCGGGCTTGTACAAAGATCGCTGGAAGATCGAGCTGTTTTTCAAGTGGATCAAGCAACATCTGAAACTCAAACGCTTCTATGCCTTCTCTGAAAACGCCGTGCGCCTGCAGATTTACAGTGCCTTGATCAGCTACTTGTTACTGCACCTTTTCCATCGTCGCTCAGGATTTACCGGTTCGTTGTTCGAGCTGACGGTTCGCATATCTCACGTCCTGCACGAACGGCCCGCTACTCCAGAACTGAGGGATCGACGAAGGCAGGAGCGAGAAAAGCTGAAGGCTGCCCAAGGCAGCCTTCAGCTATGAAACATGTTTACCGGACACTAGTGACG
>NZ_NOIO01000069.1:0-1309 GCF_014596605.1 Pseudomonas sp. PSB11 | reverse complement strand
TGCTTCGTCCTGAATAAGGTTTACACCTTCTGGCTTCTTATCAGGAAGGTGCAATGGATACGGGCACAAAACGCAGTCAACGAGATTACACACTGACTTTTAAATTGTCGGTCGTCGATCAAGTCGAAAAGGGCGAGTTGAGTTATAAAGAGGCTCAACGGCGCTATGGGATTCAGGGCCGGTCGACGGTGTTGGTTTGGTTACGCAAGCACGGTCGACAGGACTGGAGCCAAGGCGCCTCCATTCGCTCCCAGAGGACCCGACCGATGGACGAGCCGATCTTGCCGCCAACTCCCGAGCAGAGAATTAAAGAGCTCGAGGAGCAGTTGGCGCTGGCCAATCAGAAAGCCAAATTTTTTGAAGACGTGGTCGAAGTGCTGAAGAACGACTACGGCGTATCCGTTGTAAAAAAGCGGCCCGGCAAGTCGTTGCGCAAACCCAAACCCTGAGTGTCAGCAGGGCTTGCCAGTTTATGGGAATCAGCCGCCAAGCCTATTACAAGCGGGATCGGGTTTATCGGGCTCGACTCGAACAAGACCAGAAGCTTATCAATTTTGTGCGCGAGATCCGCGTGCGCCAACCCTGCATAGGCACCCGCAAGCTGCACTCGCTGATGCATGCGGAACGTGAGAAACAGGAGTTGCATGTGGGCCGGGATCGCTTGTTCGAGGTCTTGCGCGATCACCGCCAGTTGGTCCGTAGAAAACGGGCCTATCACAAGACGACCGACAGTCATCATCGCTTCCGCTGCCACCCCAACCTCCTGAAGCCAGGTCCGCAGCAAGTCATCGCGACAAGGCCGGAACAGGTCTGGGTGGCCGACATCACTTATTTATCCACCGCGAGCGGCAACCCGGCCTATTTAAGCCTGGTGACGGACGCCTACTCGAGAAAAATTGTCGGTTATCACGTGCATGGCAGCCTGCATGCCGACGCGGTGGCTCAGGCCCTGCGGATGGCCTTAAAAACGCGTCGAACGCGCCAGAGACTAGTGCATCACTCAGATCGAGGTGTGCAGTACTGCTCCGATCTCTACCAAAAGCTGCACGCCAGACACGGCATCACATGCTCGATGACCGATGGCTACGACTGTTATCAAAATGCGTTGGCAGAGCGGGTCAACGGCATTCTAAAAGGCGAGTTCCTGCTCCATCGACCTAAAGATCTGGTACAGGCTGAACGGATGGTGCGGGAGGCAATCTTGATCTACAACCAGGAGCGCCCGCACCTGTCTTTAAAATACAAAACGCCCGATGCGGTGCATCGGGCGCTGGGTGAAATAGATGTAAACCTATTTCAGGACTAGACA
>NZ_NOIO01000068.1:0-1340 GCF_014596605.1 Pseudomonas sp. PSB11 | reverse complement strand
TGCTTGAACATCACATGCCGCACGACGGTGTAATCCTCCAGCCCATACATCGACATGTCCTTGCCATACCCCGACAACTTCTGCCCGCCATGGGGCATTTCGCTGACCAGCATGAAGTGCGTGTTGACCCAGGTGCAGCCGTACTGCAAGCGCGCCGACAGGCGATGGGCGCGGCCGACGTCGGCGGTCCACACCGAGGACGCCAGGCCGTAGTCCGAATCGTTGGCCCAGCCCAGCACCTGTGCTTCATCGCTGAACTTGGTCACCGACACCACCGGGCCGAACACTTCGCGACGCACGATTTCGTCGTCCTGGTGGGCGTCGGCCAGCACCGTCGGTTCGAAGAAGAAACCGTTGCCTTCCACTGCCTTGCCACCGGTGACCAGGCGGATGTGCGGCTGTGCCACGGCGCGCTCGACGAAACCGGCGACGCGGTCGCGGTGTTGCGCGGTGATCAGCGGGCCGAGTTCGGTCGATGGATCGTCCTGCAAACCGTACTTGATGCTGCTCACGGCGGCGCCGAGCTTCTCGACGAATTTCTCGTAGATGCCTGCCTGGGCATAGATGCGGCAGGCGGCGGTGCAGTCTTGCCCGGCATTGTAGAAACCGAAGGTGCGAATGCCGTCGACCGCGGCGTCGATGTCGGCGTCGTCGAAGATGATCACCGGGGCCTTGCCGCCCAGTTCCATGTGCATGCGCTTGACGCTGTCGGCGGTGCTGGAAATGATGTTCGCGCCAGTGGCGATGGAACCGGTCAGCGACACCATGCGCACTTTCGGGTGGGTGACCAGCGGGCTGCCGACGGTGGGGCCGCGGCCGAAGACCAGGTTGAGCACGCCGGCCGGGAAAATCTCCGCCGCCAGTTGCGCCAGGCGCAATGCGGTCAACGGCGTCTGTTCCGAGGGCTTGAGCACCACGGTATTGCCGGCGGCCAGGGCCGGGGCGATTTTCCAGGCGACCATCATCAGCGGGTAGTTCCACGGCGCGATGGAGGCGATCACCCCGACCGGGTCGCGGCGGATCATCGAGGTGTGGCCGGGCAGGTATTCGCCGCCGGCCGAGCCGCTCATGCAACGGCTGGCGCCGGCGAAGAAACGGAACACGTCGGCAATCGCCGGGATCTCGTCGTTGAGCGCGGCGCTGTAGGGCTTGCCGCAGTTGTCCGATTCGAGCTTGGCCAGCTCTTCGCCGTGGGCCTCGATGGCGTCGGCGAGTTTGAGCAGCAGCAGCGAACGTTCCTTGGGCGGGGTCTGCGACCAGCTGTCGAAGGCGGCATCGGCGGCGCGTACGGCGGCATCGACCTGGGCCTCGCTGGCCTCGTTGATTTCCACCAGCACGCG